>CALGGS010000231.1 GCA_937915735.1 uncultured Treponema sp. | reverse complement strand
CATTCTAACACAGGTCTTGAATTCAGAGTGTCCTATTTGTTTCTTGGAATTTACATGAGACTGTTAATGCAAAACTACGCTTTTCTCATTATAATATTGGTATCTGGAGGCCAATATGAAAGTAGCAGTAACTTACGAAAAAGAAACAGGAAACGTATTTCAGCACTTTGGAAAAACACAGTATTTTAAAATTTACGAAATAGAAGACGGAAAAGTTCTTTCTTCAGAAGTGATTGATAACGGCGGAAACGGACATCATGCGCTGCCTCCATACCTTAAGAGCCTTGGCGTTGAAACTTTGATTTTGGGAAACAGAGGGCAGGGCGCTATTGATGCCATTGCTGCTTCCGGTTTAAAGGAAGTTCCAGGCATTACAGGAAGCGCCGATGATGCCGCAGAGCTTTTTGCAAAAGGAGAGCTCAAACCAAACTTTGAGGCTAAGTGCAACCAGCACGGGGAACATCATAACTGATTACTCTTTCCACGCAAGCCGCATTTTAATAAAATCCTTCATATCCTTGTAAAAGTCCATCGGCGGCGGAGTTATGCCAATCTGCTTAAGAGCCTCCTGCACCAGAGGATTTTTGTAACAGCAAACTGCATTTGACGAAGCATAAAATAATACATCCAGCTGGATTTTGTAGGCGACGTCCGGGCTGACGGAAAGCATCTGTGCCAGTCTGTCGCGGAAAGCATAGGCCAGGTCGTAATACTTTTTCTTAAAAACTGCCAGTCGCTCCACAGTAACATTTGTTTCGATAACAGGATTAAGGTATGAAACATAACGCAAATAATCCTGATTAGCGTTTAAAATTCCAGCCCAGACTTCGGCAATTACATCTTGTGTAAAATTGTTGCCCTCCGGAAAAGCCGAAAGCAGGGCGTTGAAGTAGGCTGCCATTTTTTCTGCAGAAATTTCCAGGAAGATTTCTTCTTTGGTAGTAACATATTTATAAAGGTTTGCCCGGGACCAGCCCAGCTTTTCTGCAATTGTTGTAAGGGTAATTTCTGTGTAAGGGGCATTTTCAAAAAGGGAAGCCGTTGCCTCTTTAATTTGAGAAAGTCTTTCTTCTTTGTGTTCGTCGCTTCTTGCGCGGATATAATCTGCCATACCAAGAGAATAACATACCAAAAGGATTTTGGCAATAAGCAACTTTTTGTCACTAAAAATACATTTTAGTATTGACAAGTCACCATTTATGCCATACACTTTAGATAAGTGACATACCGTTACTTAGAAAAATAAAGGAGGGAGGAGCCCCTCCCTACGGCCGCACTTTCGTTGCGTCCTACCCTCCCAGCGGTGGACACCCCCGCAACGCCCCCAAGGAGTTATAATGAGAAAATTAATTTCATATATACTAACAATACTTCTTCTATCCACAACTGCCTGCGCAAACGGAAACAGCAAGGAAACAATATCATCAAACAAAGGAGAACTTTCTGATATGAAAATTTCAATTCAAATTACAAGCGATAGCGGTAATCATAAACTTACCGCTACCCTAGCCGACAATTCTTCTGCCACAGCTTTTTACGAACTTTTGAAAAAAGGTCCGCTTACAGTTGATATGCACGATTACGGCAGCTTTGAAAAAGTCGGTTCCCTCGGCACTACCCTCCCCCGCAACGACAATCAGATTACAACCAGTGCCGGAGACATCATTTTGTATCAGGGAAATCAGATTACAATTTACTATGACACTAACAGCTGGAACTTTACCCGGCTTGGAAAAGTTGATGAAGTGACACAAGCCGAGCTCAAAAAGATTCTTGGTAAAGGCGATGTGACGGCAGTTTTTGATATTTTGCGTTAGGGATTGTAGCCACGCCGCAGGCGGCCACTGGACTGAGCGAAGCGAGGGAAGCGGCTGGAGCGATAGCGGAATGGCGAAAAGCCCGACGGCGCGAGCGTAGCGAACGACGAACGCCCAGACCTGTGAGGAGAAAACCTTTGAAAAAAATATTTCTGATTATGGAGGTCTTGCTTTTGACGGCTTTTGTTATGGCAGAGGAAAAACACATGGGAAAGTTTGCGACTAATATAGAATTGAATTCCGGTTACGAAATGCCAATTCTTGGACTTGGTACCTGGACGCTCACAGGCGAAACTTGTGAAAATGTCGTTTACGCCGCGCTCAAATCTGGCTACCGCTTGATTGATACTGCAAAATATTATGGCAACGAGAGCGAAGTTGGAAACGCAATTCGTCGTGCGATAAAAGACGGAATCTGTAAGCGGGAAGAAATCTTTGTAACTACAAAACTTGTGCCATGGTCAAACAATCCGAATCTTGATATTGACGACTCACTCAAGCAGCTTGGTCTTTCTTATATTGATCTTTGTCTGCTTCATCAGCATGGATCAGCTTCGAGTGATGATGCGGTTTATCGTGCAATGTGCAAAGCGGTAAAGGCCGGGAAAATCCGTTCAATCGGAATCTCAAATTTTTACACCGAAAAAACTGTTTCGCATTTCATAAAGGATTTTGAAATTCCGCCGGCAGTCATTCAAAACGAAAACCACTTGAAGTATCAAAATAATGCTTTACGTGACTGGGCAGCCAAAAAGGGAATCTTTATAGAAAGCTATTATCCATTCGGCGGTCGTGGCCACACAAAAGAGCATCTGGAAAACCCGACTGTGCTGGAAATCGCCCGTGCCCACGGCAAGTCGGCTGCACAAATCATCGTCCGCTGGCACTTGCAGGCGGGCTACATCGCAATTCCCGGAAGTTCAAATCCCGACCACATTGCAGAAAATTTTGATGTCTGGGATTTTGAACTGACTGAAAACGAAATGAAAAAATTAAGCTCGCTCGACACTGGGCAACGTTATGAAAACTGGTAATAAATTTTAGGAGAAAATGCATGAAGAAAATACCATCACTTTTTATAGCAGCAATTTTGCTCTTTTTTACAGCTAACACAGTATTTGCAAAGGACAATCCAAAGGCGGCAAGCTACAAAACACACGAAGCAGCGGCAGGCGACAAGTCCGCTCCTTTAGTTTATTTTATCCGCGACATCAGCCCGGAATCTCT
>CALGGS010000230.1 GCA_937915735.1 uncultured Treponema sp. | reverse complement strand
ACTGAAAACTTACCGATTGAATGTTTGGCAAATTCAAAAAGTCGAAATTAGGGCTGAATAGATTTTCGGGTCAAGGTCGAAAATGACACTTTTTGAACTTATTGGTCATCCCCAGTTGCCTATTTCCCAACTTCTATTTACTAACTTCTATTTCCTAATTTTCTAAACAATTTTTCTGAAAAACCGATAATCAATCTATAGAAATGTATTTTTTCTAAGGGGATTTTTATGGAACAGAAAAAAACTTTATGGATTGTTGCTGCTGCGGGAATTTTCTTGCTCGTAGTTGTCGGCGCCGCTTTAATTCTTTATTCACCTTCAGTCCAGCAGTCTTCTGGATTACAGTCCGGCTTTGATCCTTCGACAGGCTGGATTAGCTCAACAAAAAACGGTGTGACTCCAGTACCTTCTTCAAGCCTTTCATTTAACTCAGAAACTCCGGCTGCACAAGAGCAAACGGCTTCTCTCACGCCTACTCCTTTTATGAACACGGAAAAATCTGCCGAGCCAGAAAAAATCGCTCAGAATCAAGAGGCAAATTCTGCCATTCACGCAGATAAGCTTACAGTAATTTCTGATAACACGACACTTTATTCAAACGGAACGACGACTATCGATTTAAATTCGCTCAAATCAAGTTCTTCAGCTCAGTCAGCTGTAGTAGCAAGAAATGAGTTGACAGAAAATCAGATTCGCGCAAATTCAGAAGCAGAAACTCAAAGTCCGAAGGCTTCTTCAAGTGAAAATTATTACGCTCCAGCTCCAAAAAAAGCTGAGTCTGTAGCAGCCGCTCCAAAAACAACGGCAAAAGCTTCAAGCTCGTCACAAGCAAAGAAATCTTCTGCAACGGCAAGTGCGCCGACAAAAGCTAAAACTCAGGCTAAGGTTGCAAGCACTGCAAAAAAAGCAGCTGACAGCTTCTGGGTTCAGGCTGCGGCTTACACAAGCAAACGAAATGCTGATGAAGCCCGCACTACCCTGGAATCTAACAAAATTCCAAGTGAGGTTTTCACATTCACAGATTCAAACGGGAAAACCTTCTACCGAGTCCGAGTCGGCCCATACATCACGAAGAGTGAGGCTGAATACTGGCAGACAAGAATCGGTATGATTGACAAATTCGCTTCTTCAAAAAGCGTAATCGTAAACACCGCCGTAAACTAACCCTTTTACACTGAAAAATACTGTCCACGGAGAATTCCGTGGATTTTTTTTTAACTTTTAACGATTTTTTCAGATATAACAAAAATTTATTGTCTTTAATTGCCGAAAATATCGAAGTTCAAAATCCTTCCCTGGATTTTGAACTTTCGTACGAGAATTTTCTTTTTCAGAAAATTCTCTCTGCCTTTGCTCGCACCTCCGTGTGCGAGGTATTTCGGCAACTTTTCTTGCAAAATTTCAACTTTTCCCTAGTTTAACAATTCTCTCAAATATAACAAAATTTTATTACATATAATTGCCGAAAATTACTTTTCTTTTCATTACTTATAGTATGAGACAAAATAGGATTTTTTGGCGTTATTTTGCGCTGGGACGACAGGTTTTATTTTCTGTCATGATGTTGGGATTATTTTCTTGTAATACCAATTCTTGTGAAACTAGTCAGAATTCTAAGTCTGAAAAGCAAAGCATAAGGGTGATGAACTGGAATTTGCAAACTTTTTTTGACGCCCAATTTGACGGGAATGAGTACACGGAGTATAAGTCTTCAAAAAGCGGCTGGAGTGAGGAAAAATACGGCACAAGGCTTGAACGGCTTGCCTCCGTCATAAAAACGCTGGACGCTGATGTCGTCGTTATGGAAGAGCTGGAAAAGGAGTCTCAGCTTCAGGACATAGCAAACAGGCTTTCAGGAACCTTTGAGTTTTCAAGCCTTTATAATTATGCCTTTTTTGCGGCCGAAGAAGGAAGCTCCATTGGCTGCGGTGTCCTTTCCCGCTTACCAATGGGAGAGATTTCCGTTCACTCAATGGATATTCACGGAAACGCAGCCCAGCCGGCGATGAGACCTGTCATTCAATTTTCACTTTACAAAAAAGACAGGACTCTAATTTTTTTCGTGAATCACTGGAAAAGCAAGAGCGGCGGGGCTCTGGCTTCTGAAATCTGGAGAAAGCGACAGGAAAAAACGCTCGCAAGCCTTATGACAAAGGCTCTCGAAAAAAACAAATCTGTTTTTGCCTGCGGGGATTTTAATAAAGATATTTCAGAATTTACGATAATAAATGCAGAAAAAAATGTTATTTTACACGGAGAAAGCGATATTGAAGTTTATTCGCCGTGGATTTTAGAAAATGGACAATTCAGAGAGCGAGGAAGCTATTTTTATCAAAATGAATGGGAAAAAATTGACCATTTTTTTGCCGGCGGGGAATGTGAAGTCAGTGAATTCTGTGCGGAAGATTCAGGAGAATGGGCAGATTCCGAAGGGAAGCCAATTCGATACAAAATCTGGACCGGAAAGGGATATTCAGACCATCTGCCAATCACCTGCACTGTGAATTTTTAAGGAAACAGCTTATCGCTTAAACTGCCTCTCAAGATTTCCCATCTGCTCGTCAAGCTTTCCCTCGGTTTCTTTTATCATCTCAAGCTTGTCGTTGGGAACTGATGATTTTAAGCGAACAATTTCGTCCTTTATTGGAAGAGATGCAACCGTCGGAAGCGGAGCGCCGGCCTTGATTACGGCAACAGCACGCTTGTAATAGTTCATCATCAACATAAGAATTGCAATCTGCTTTTCCGGAACAGAGTAGACATCGACAGAATCGAAGGCACTTTGCTGCAAGAAGCCGTTTTTAATCATATCGGCGACAGTAAGGACGATTCGTTTTTCGTCAGGAAGAGCGTCAGGACCAATCAAGCGGACAATCTGCTGAAGCCGCTGCTCTTCTTTTAAAAGCTCAAGGGCCGCCAAGCGGACTTCTGCCCAGGACGGGTCAAGCTTATCCCACCATTCACGAATTTCCTCGGCATATTCAGAGTAGCTTTCAATCCAGCCGATTGCAGGATAATGGCGGGCATTCGCAAGCTCTCGGTCGAGTGCCCAGAAACAGCGGATAAATCGCTTTGTATGCTGAGTTACCGGCTCAGAAAAGTCGCCTCCTGGAGGAGAAACAGCACCAATTACAGAAACGCTGCCTTCTTCACCACAAAGAGCGCTTACTCTACCAGCTCTTTCGTAGAATTCTGCCAATCGAGTCGGTAAGTATGCAGGGAAGCCTTCTTCTGCAGGCATTTCTTCCATTCGGCCAGAAAGCTCACGCAAGGCCTCTGCCCAGCGGCTTGTTGAGTCCGCCATAATTGCGACATGCATTCCCATATCCCGGTAATATTCTGCCAAAGTAATTCCTGAATAAAGGGAGACTTCGCGGGCTGCGACAGGCATATTTGAAGTATTTGCGATAAGAATAGTCCTCTCCATAAGGGAACGGCCAGTGCGCGGGTCAATCAAAGTCGGGAATTCCGTAAGGACATCGGTCATTTCGTTACCGCGCTCACCGCAACCGATATAAACGATTAAGTCGGCGTCACACCATTTTGCGATTGCGTGCTGGGTCATTGTTTTTCCGGTTCCGAAACCGCCAGGAATAGCTGCCGTTCCGCCCTTAGAAAGAGGGAAAAACACATCGATTACTCGCTGGCCTGTAATAAGCGGCTGACTTACCTCAAGTTTTTGTGCATAAGGACGAGGAACGCGAAGCGGCCAGTAATGAGAAAGCTTGATTTCCTCGCCTAAATCAGTAGTTCCTATTACATCATCGACAGTGTACTCACCTTCGCCTTTAAAAGATTTTAGAACTTTTCCCCTAACCGTAGGCGGAACCATAATTTTGTGACGGATAGACTCTGTTTCCTGAACATAGCCCAAAACAAGGCCGGCAGAAATTTCCATACCCTCACAAACGTCCTCGCTGACAGTCATTTTCCATTTTTTTTCTGTATCAATTGGCTCAGTTCTCTCACCCGGAGTTAAAAATGGGCCAGATTTTTCAAACATATTTTTGAGAGGACGCTGAATTCCGTCGTAAATCGTACCGACAAGGCCAGGTCCAAGTCTTAATGAAAGCGGACGGCCATTACAGACAACTTCTTCACCGATTTTCATTCCGGTGTCATCTTCGTATACCTGAATCGTCGCCTTTCCTTCGTTCTGGCGGATAATTTCACCGATGATTTTCTTGTTTCCGACATCAACCACATCGTAAAGGCCACAGCCTTCAAGCCCCTCGGCATAAACAATCGGTCCTGATATTCTGGTAATTTTTCCTGTGATAACGCTCATTCAGGCAACCTCCCGCCAAAAAGCTTTGTCGCAAGTTCTTCGCTGTATTTATCTTTAATTTCACGGACCTGTTGTCCAAACTCAGAGGCAAGTTTTTGATTTGCCCATACTTCCGGAGACTGTAATTTTGTTTCAAGAGAGTCCAAATCTGATTTTAGTTTAGAACAGTCAAAGACACTCCTTGTTTTTATCTACACGTTGTTTTATTTCATCTAATTGCATTTTCGAAAATCTCCAAAACTTGATTATGTATTACATCTATAGATTGGGTTGAAGATATAACTTTAACCCTTTTAGGCTCTTGCTTTGCAATTTCTAAGAACCCTTTTCTACCCCTTTCAAAAAACTCTATTCCTGCGGATTCCATTCTGTCTTTTTCTTTTCCGACTCTTGTCATAGATGTTTCAATATCAATATCAAATAGTAACAATCTTACCAAAAGAGAATTTCGAAACCTTAGAAAGTATAACACCATTTATCGCAGGAATTAATTTATCGTACTTAATATCCAATCTTTCAAAACGTTCTGTTGCCTCAGTACCGTTAATCACGTTTTCGCGGTATTCATGCAGTATGCAGTAAATACCGAAACATTCAGGAGTATCAACAACGTTTTTGTAATGTGGAATATCCTTGCATTTCGCACATCTATGATAGCCATTGCCACAAATCTGGCATTTAGCGTTTATTGTTGGCATTTATGTCACCGCCTTATGCTGTGGCATTTTCGACCATAACAATTCTGAAAAGCTGTTTCTTGTCGTCACAATAATCCTGTTCAGCCGAGAAAGAAAATTCAAAATTCTCCTCTCGTCCGAAATTTACCGTTGTGCTGGGCGAAAGAGTAGCTTTTGGGAATACGCAATATCCCACATAAACAGTATCAGGGTCGCAAACATCATGACCGATAAACTCAGCCCACATTTCCATTGCCTTTGGTGTTTTGTCTGATTGGTCGTAAACAACAGTAGCATTACTGGTAGCGTATTCATAAGCCACAAAAAGCTTGTCGCCTACAGAGACAGCACCTTCCGCAAATGTAAGTTTATTTGTGTTGCTTGTGTATGTACAAGTATTTTCGTCAGCTGCTGAACCTATCGCAAAATTCTTTTTGATTGAGCCGTCTTTGTTTAGTAACGATACAGATATTCTGTAAATCGGGGTTGTACCAGTACTTTCGTTGACAACTGCATTTTTTAAAGTGTATTCTGTTAATTCGCTTGATGTTTTGAATGTGTGTTCTTCAATCGCAGGAGCAATTTGTGT
>CALGGS010000229.1 GCA_937915735.1 uncultured Treponema sp. | reverse complement strand
AGTGTTTTTTTCAGATTCATTTGTTCCTCCGAAATAGTTTTTTTTCTGGGCGTTCCCGCCTGCCTGCGGCAGTCGGTCGGGCGTTCCGCAGTTCCCTAACGGTCAGCCGCTTCCCTCGCTTCGCTCAGTCCAGTGGCCTGCTTCGCAGCTGCTCCATGCCCTAACGCTCACTTGCATTATAAACGACAAGTGTCTATTTTCTATGGGCAATGAGAAATGTAATGCTGTTTAAACGACAGATTTGTGAGAAATGCCTATTATGTGTGGGTAAAGAGGAATAAAAGACTGTAGGAAAATGGGTTATTTTTTCTGCAGCAACTTTTCCAAAACTTTTTCGAGCTTTTTAAAATCATTACATCGCTTTTTTAACATGCTGCTACAATTTGGCTTCTGTACTAAATAGTAAAGTTTATTTGCTTTTTTTACTATTGCTTCTTGATTTTTACGGCACCATTCAATTTCTTTGATACATAACTTTTTGTAGTTCGCCTGAGCTGGATTATCTTTTGGGGACGGCTTCAAATCAATTTTTGTGATGTATCTGTCATCGACTGGAATCATATTATTGAAATTTAAAACACTTATTAGTTTTTCACCATCGAATATTCGTGTAAAATCTACATCATTTTTCTGAGTCTTGTGTTTTTCTTTTGCTGAATCCAGCGGAACACAATACTTATGGTCATTACAAATTACAACGACTCCTACAAATGGCCGGTTGCTTTTGTGAATCTGAGGAGAAACTGAATGAACACGGTCATCAGCCTTGTGTAAATCTCGGATATATTTCATATCCATGAAG
The DNA here is from genome assembly GCA_937915735.1 of uncultured Treponema sp. Taxonomy (GTDB): domain Bacteria; phylum Spirochaetota; class Spirochaetia; order Treponematales; family Treponemataceae; genus Treponema_D. Next base: position 3,243 of record CALGGS010000229.1, on the reverse strand, counting down.
TATAAGTTTAATCTTTCCTGTTCCATATACCTATAAAAAAAGCCGTCTCAGCGAACTGAACGGCTTTATCGATTCCACTTAACGGCAGGACTCTCCGCTTTTAAGGTTCCCACTCACAGTAGGGTACACTGCTTTTAAAGATTCCACTTAGGGTAGGACTCACCACTAAACAAAATATAATACAGATTTTTTTGTAAGTCAATTATTATATTTACAAATTTCACTTACCTTATTTTAAATATTTATCTAAGTCAGAATATTTAATTTTTGCTTTGATTTTTCCATCATTCATCTCTCCCCAGCAAAAATCAGCCATATTTTTCTTTTTTAATTCTGTTAAATCTACTCCGTTATAAATTACAACCCATTTCCCCTTGTATTCACCAATTAATGGATATTTTGTAAGCAGCACTTCAAGATTATCATTAAAATTATTTATCCCCATGTCTGAACTATCACTTACTTTTGACCATCCAGAGCCTTTATATTTATCTTCAACGAAAAAATCCATACCAATAAAATAGTTAGATACTTCGCCTTGAACATCTAATCTAAAAATTGCATCCATATCATCTGTAAATTTTATGTACCATTTTCCAAGTCCATTTTCTGTTGTTTTAGAAAATTCCCATTTTCCACCAGATGATTTAGTTGAGCAAAAGCCAAATATCATAATAAGCAGAATTAATGCAACAACGCCGATTCCAATATATGCAGCGGCTTTGTGTTTTTTGTCGAATTTTTTTCCAGACGGATCTAATTCGGCAGCTTTTGCTTTATTTTCTTCAGTCTTTTCTCTAACTTTTTTGAAATGTTTCTTCAATAAAATAACTGAAAAAATGATAAGTGCTATAAATAAAATTCCAAAAATCATAAGGCTTCCCCTTGCAAAATGTAATGTTATATAATAACTGCAAGTTATGATTATAACTAACACTGTGCTTATAGTCAATAGTAACTTTTCGCTATATTTTTCTATTTAATGAATGAGATCCCTATTGAAACTGTTATAAGTGAAAATATAAAATCTTTGCGGAAGAAACTTGGTTGGAGTCAGGAATTATTGGCTGAAAAAACTGGCGTATCAGCTCCATATATTACTCAGATAGAGGTTGGAAAAAGAACTCCATCGCTTGATATTGTAGAAAAATTAGCTTTTGCTTTAGGCGTTGAATATAAAACTCTATTTGAAACTAATAAAACTGAAAGCCCAACTTCTCCAGAATTCTCAAAACATATTCTTGAATCAAAATTAATTTCTGCTGTAACAGATACAATTCGTAATGAACTTAATGGATAATTTATATTGCCCCCCTGTAGACTGCGTTAGGGATTGTAGGGGCGAGCCGTTAGGCTCGTTGCGTAGCAATGGAGCGCGGTTAGCGCGGAACCCCGGAAAGCCCGACCGCCACTTGTGGCGGGAACGCCCAATTATTCCTTCTGTTCTGAAGGATCGAGCATTTTAATAACTTTTGCAGGCACTCCACCGACTACCGCAAAATCCGGAACATCTTTTGTGACTACAGCTCCTGCCGCAACCACTGCATATTCGCCGATTGTAACGCCGGGGCACACTGTAACATTCATTCCAAGCCAGGCATTCTTTTTGATTGTGACTTTGCCGTAGGTGTATTTTGTATGACGCTCATTAAAGTCGTGATTGATTGTGGCAATGCGCACGCCTGGAGCAATACTTACACCGTCTTCAAATTCAATTCCACCAGAAGCCGACAAAATTGCCGAATGATTAATGAAGACATTTTTCCCGAACTTCACGCGGTTTCCAAAATCGCAGATAAAGGGAGTGAGAATGCGAACATCATCCAGCTTGCGGCCAAAAAGTTCTTCCAGGTCAGAAACATAACTTTCGTCATCTGGCATTTTTGCGTTTGCTTTTGCGCAGAGTTTTCGCGCTCTCATCATTTCGCTGACTGCTTCCTTAAAATAAGGCTCTCGAACATCTGTCGGGCCGCCTTCGTCCATCAGGCGGTAGACATATCCTTTTTCGTATTCCATTTTCTTGCATCTCCTTTTACTTTCCGATTTTTCCAAGCCAGTCATCCACCGCCTTTTGAGCCTCATTCCGTTTGTTCTGGGCAGTCGCACCACGAACAGACAGTGCCTGTTTTACCGCCGCATTTTTATAGAGCCGCTTGATTTTTCCGTCGGTGCCGCTCACTCCGCTTCCCTCGTGTGTGCAGAAAGGAACGACCGCCTTTCCGTTCAAATCGTGTTTTTCAAGGAAAGTGTAGACCACCATGGGCATGTCTCCCCACCAGATTGGATAGCCTATGTAGATTGTGTCGTATGCGCTTGTATCCACATCATCCTTGTAGGCTGGGCGGGCATTTTTCTTCTGCTCGTCCTTTGCCACATCGGTACATTCCTTATAAGTTTTAGGATAGTCTTTGCTTGGAGCAATCTCAAAAGTGTCCGAGCCTGTTTTTGCAGCAATCATCTTTGCGATAATGGCAGTGTTTCCCTCGCTGATGTTGCCCACAGAATAATTTTCACCCGTGTGGGAAAAATAAACTACCAGAGATTTTGCTGAGGCACTGCCTGCGGTGACAAAAAGGGCAATAAACATTGCCAAAATCGTTTTCAATTTCATCATTGATATCTCCTAATCATATTTCGAAAAAAATTACATCCACCCTTCCACAAGCAAGCGGGTCCTCTTTGTGTCCTGCTGGGCAACAATTCCCTGAACTGCAAGGCCGCTCTTAAATCTTGCAGACGGAAGGGCTTTTTTCAGCCTGCTTTCCGTTGAGCCAAGGCCGCTTCCCTCGTGAGTGCAGAAGGGAATGACCGTTTTTCCGGCGAAATCGTGCTTTTCCAAAAAAGTGTATACGCACATAGGAAGGTCGCCCCACCAGTTTGGGTAGCCCAGATAAATTGTATCGTAGTCGATAATGTCACAGTCCGCCTTGATTGCAGGACGGGCTTTTGCTCCCAGCTCCTTTTTTGCCTGAGCAATGCAGTCCTCGTAATCTGCAGGATAATCTTGTGCCGGCGCAATCTCAAACAAATCCGCCGACTCTCCCTTTTCCGAAAGCAGCTCCTCCAGAACCTTTGCCAGCCTGTAAGTGTTGCCTTCCCTTATAAAACCAACATTGTAGTTTTCCTGTGCATGACTAAAAAATGCGATTAATGTTTTTGCCATTTCTTACTCCAATTAAAAATAGTTTGGGCGTTCCCCTTCGGCCTGTCATTGCCGTGCTTAGACACGGCAATCCCATGCCT
>CALGGS010000228.1 GCA_937915735.1 uncultured Treponema sp. | reverse complement strand
CAATAAGTTCAAAAAGTGTCATTTTCGGGCTTGACCCGAAAATCTATTTAATTACGATACAAGAGATTGCCGTGTCTAAGCAAGGGCAACAAGTAACGCCCTTGAAGCAAGGGCGACAACTAATGCCCTTGAGCACGGCAATGACACTTACTTATTAGACAGCCCCATTTATGTTACATTTCGAATTTAGAAAGGCGTCTGCAAGCCTCTTCAATGTCGGCCTTGTGACCGAATGAGCTGAATCTTATGAAAGACTCGCCGGAAGGACCGAATCCGCTTCCAGGGGTGGTTACGATGTTGCATTTGTTCAAGATTGCGTCGAAAACCTCCCAGCTTTTTTTTGCAGGAAATTTTGCCCAGACATAAGGGCCGTTTCCAGTGAAGAAGGCCTCGACTCCCATTTTTTTGAAATTTTCTCCGTCGAGAGTTGCTTTAATCAATTTTCCGTTTTCAAGGTAGTAATCGACTTGAGCCTTCATGTCTTTTAAGCCCTGCTCGCTCAAAGCTGCCAAGCCTCCTGCCTGTGCGATGTTTGAGGCGCCGTTAAAGAGTGTCGTCATAACGCGGTTACAGTCCTTGTTTACGCTGGAGCCGTCAGCGAATTTGAGCTCGTTAGGAACGATTGACCATCCAAGACGAACTCCTGTGAATCCTGCCGGCTTTGAGAAGGAGTTCACTTCGATTGCACAAGTTTTTGCGCCTTCGATTTCGTAAATCGTTTTTGGAAGATTTTTGTCCCGGATAAATTCGCAGTAAGCGGCGTCATAAATGATAATGCAGCCATTTGCCTTTGCAAAATCAACGAGCTTTTTAAGCTGCTCACGGGTAGCGCTCGCTCCAGTAGGGTTGTTTGGTGAGCAGAAATAAATGAGGGTGTCTTTTTCAATCTTGCTTAAATCCGGAAAGAAATCATTTTTGTCGGTGCAAGGAAGATATGTAATTCCTTTGTAGCCGCTTCCGTTGCTTTCGCCGGCTGCCCCCACAACTACAGAACCGTCAACATAAACCGGGTAAGCCGGATCCTGAACGGCGACTTTTACATCATGTCCAAAAAGAGTCTGGATTCGGGCGATGTCGCATTTAGCTCCGTCCGAGATGAAAACTTCGCTTGCGTCAGCCAATCCCTTGTAAAAAACTTCTGCGATTTTTTCGCGAAGGGAAGTGTTTCCCTGCTCGTCTCCGTAGCCAGAGTAGCCTGAGGGAGTTGCCAGGGCAAGGGCGTAGTCACTCATTGCCTTTGCGATGTAAGGAGAAAGAGGCTCGGTTGTGTTTCCGATTCCAAGAGAAATTATTTTTGCTTCCGGATGAGAAGCAGCATATTCACGGCGGCGGCGGGCAATTTCTGGAAAAAGATAGCCTGCGGCTAGATTTGCAAAACCTGTATTTCTTTTAATCATAGTGAGCGTATTCTAACAAAAAGCAGATTTTTTTTCCACAATAATGTTTATTTAAACGAGATGTATGCAGATAAAAATAAAATTATTCATGTAAATTAGTGTAATTAGTGCTTGAATCCTGTATAATCTTCCTATGCGAAAATTTGAAGTCGTAAGTCCGTACGAGCCTTCTGGAGACCAGGGACAGGCAATAGAAAAACTCAGCGAGGGCTTTTTGAGGGGAGACCGCTTTCAGACATTAAAGGGTGTTACGGGAAGCGGAAAAACCTTTACGATGGCAAAGATTATTGAGCGTGTTCAGCGACCGACTTTGATTATCAGCCACAACAAGACCCTTTCAGCCCAGCTTTACCGTGAGTTTAAGTCTTTTTTTCCTCACAATGCGGTGGAATATTTTGTTTCCTATTATGATTATTACCAGCCGGAAGCCTATGTCCCCGCCCGTGACCTTTACATCGAAAAGGATGCGGCCACTAATGCTGAGATTGACAAGCTCCGTCTTGCGGCCACTTATTCTCTGATGGAAAGACGGGATGTAATTGTCGTTGCCACCGTGAGCTGCATTTACGGCCTGGGTATGCCGGACCTTTACAAGGAAATGCGCGTTCATATCGAAAAGGGCGAGCTTTTGGACTTACGAAAATTTGAGCGCGATTTGTCTTCTATTCAGTATCAGCGGAACGACATGGTTCTGGAGCGGGGAAATTTCCGTGTTCGGGGCGATGTGATTGAAATTTATCCGCCTTACATGGAGACTGACACCGCCTACAGAATCGAGCTTGATTTTGACGAGGTTGCGAGCATAAAGAGATTCAATGTTTTAAATCGGGCGACGGAAGAAGAGCTTGATGAGTTGCAGCTTTATCCGGCCAAGCACTTCGTAGTTCCTCACGACGCGCTTTTGGCTGCCACCGAGCGGATTCAAAAGGAAATGGAGGAGCGGGTCGAGACCTTACAGGCTCAAGGAAAAATGCTTGAGGCCGAGCGACTGAAAACGAGAACGACTTACGACATTGAGATGATGAAAGAAATGGGCTACTGCTCTGGAATCGAAAATTATTCGGCTCCCATTGCGGGAAGAAAAACCGGCGAGCCGCCGGCAACTCTTTTGCATTATTTCCCTGATGATTTTTTGTGTCTTATTGACGAAGCTCATGTCACCGTTCCCCAGGTCGGGGCAATGTACGAGGGAGACCGAAGCCGAAAGCAGAATCTCGTTGACTTTGGCTTCCGCCTGCCTAGCGCCCTGGATAACCGCCCTTTAAAAGCCGAGGAATTCTGGAAAAAAATAAACCAAGTGATTTATGTTACGGCGACTCCCCGAAAGGAAGAAATCGCACAGTCAACGCAAGTCGTAGAGCAGATAATCCGCCCGACAGGGCTTTTGGATCCGATTATTGATGTCCGACCGAGCGAAGGCCAAATGGAAGACATCTATAAAGAAGTGAAAGAGAGAATCGAAAAGGGCGAGCGAAGCCTTATTCTTACTTTGACAAAAAAAATGGCGGAGGATTTGACCGACTATCTTCTGGGATTAAACCTGAAAGTAAAATATATTCACAGCGAGATTGACACATTCGAACGAGTTGAGATTCTAAAATCCCTTCGTACTGGCGAGATTGATGTTTTGATTGGAATCAACTTGCTTCGAGAGGGAATTGACCTTCCAGAAGTAAGCTTTATCGCGATTCTTGACGCTGATAAAATCGGCTTTTTGCGCTCAACTACGAGCCTTATTCAGATTGCAGGACGAGCCGCACGAAATGAAAACGGGAAGGTCGTAATGTATGCCGACAACTTGACTCCCGCAATCAAGGAGACCGTAGCCGAAACAAAGCGGCGGCGTGAAATCCAGCAGAAGTACAACGAGGAGCACGGAATTACGCCCCACACAGTCTCAAAGGCAGTCCAGGACATTCTCTTAAGAACAAAAATCGATGCGGAAGAAAACGCCGAGGTCGAGCTTTCTGTCCTTAAAAAGAGCGCGAACCTCTTCGACCCCAAGCAGCGTAAAAAGCTCATAGAAGCGCTAAAGAAAGAAATGAGCGATTATGCCGACAGGCTGGAATATGAGCAGGCAGCCGCAATCCGTGACCAGATTGAGGAAATCAATAGAACCTATGGAAAATGAGGAGTGACTGTCATTTCGCTGACCGAAAAATCTATTTTTAATTTCTCTTGTCTAAAGAGCCGATAATTATTATGTTACTCTTTGTATTAGGGAGTTGTGATGAAAAAGACTGTTTTTGTTTTATTGGGATTTTTTCTTTCATTAAATATATTTTCTCAAAGCTTTGATGCTGTAAGCGGGGCCGCAGTTTCTGGTGAAAACGAGACTTTGAGCGGGAATGAAAAATCTGAAAAAAAAGAATCCATTGCGGGAACAAGCGAAATCCCGAATTCAAAGCGGCCGAAAACACCAGACAGCGCAAAAATCGCGGATTTGAACAATACAGATCCTGAGGCAAACGAAAAAAATGCCGGTATAATAAAATTCGGTCTTGAAGATGATATTTCGGAGCTTTTGGACACAATGACAAAAAATAAAGATGTCCGTTTCGTGAATGAGGTCTATGATTTGTTTCAGGAGACAAAATCTGTTCCCATAAGAGAAAAAGCATTGAACTTTTTTAAGACGATAGAAGACCCTTGCCTTGAAGATTATGCCGTTGAAATTCTGAATGACCCTTACGACGAGAAAAATTCAACTGTGAACGCCTGCTTTTCCTACATTCAGATGGCAAAAACAAAGGAGGCGATTCCTGCGGTGGCGACATTGCTTGAAAGCGATAACGAAGAATATTTTACTCCGGCCCTTGAGACTCTAGGTAAAATCGGCGGAAGTCGGGAGGCCCTTTATCTGACAGATTATCTTGAACGCGAGGACTTGACTACTGCCCAGAAGCAAAGCCTTGTCCGTGTGCTTGGTGAGCTTCATGCAGTCGAAACTTATGAGACGCTTGCAGGATACGCCCAGGATAGCGATGAGAACGCTTTTGTCAGAATGTATGCGGCGGAAGCGATTGGTGTTATGGAAAAAAGTGAGGCTCTTGAAGTTTTGCTCGACCTTTTTGAAGATGAAAACCCGAATCTCCGTCAGTATGTAATCAAGGGAATCTCTCATTTTAATTCAAAGGAAGCAAATGATGTTTTGATTCAAGGCTTAAAAGACAGCCATTATAAAGTCCGCCAGGAAGCAATTAGTGTCATAAAAGAAAAAAAACTCACCGATGCGGACGAGTATCTTATCTATAGGGCAAAAAATGATCCTGTTCAGGCTGTAAAGAATGATTCAATCGCAGCGCTCGCAAAACTTGATACCCAAAAGGGAAATGAATATCTTTTAAGTCAGATAACAGAAAAAAAAGTTCCGGATGCCCAAAAAAGCCGTGTCGCAAAAGTTCTTCTTGAAGAGGGGCGGGGCGTGAGCGAAATTATCGCCCTTTCAAAAGAGACTGTGAAGGACGACAAGCGAAAGCAGCTTCGTTACGCACTGGGAAAAGAAATGGCAAAATATGAAAATCCAGCATTTTCTGATGTCGCGCTCGATTTCTTAAACAGCAAAGATAATTCTACCATAGGAACGGGTCTTGATATTTGGGCGAAGGGCCGCTATTCAAACTGCAATGAGGCTGTGAACGCTCTTGCTGACAAGGCAGATTTAAACGCAAAAACTAAAAATCAGCTCGCTATTAAGGCCACAAAATTACTTGGCCGCGATTTGGATAAGCAAACAGAAGAAAAAGACAGGGAACGCGAAGAAAAAGAAAATGCAAAAAAGCCAAAGAGCGGAATCGGCGATGCAAAATAGCTTTTTTGTGAAGGAAAGCGGTAAATCTTATTCTTCAAAATCGATTGAGTACATGCTCTCCAGCTCGAATTTGCTGGAGTTAAAGTTGATGGCGGCGTTTTTTGCCTGAATGGCCGGCTCATATCTCATATCAAGTGGCTCAGAGCCTGCTATAATTATGGCCTCGTTCCATTTGTAAAGAGCTTCGGTGTAATAACCTTCGGCATAGAGCTTCAGGCCTGCAAGATATGCTTCGTCAACCTTTTGCATGGCTTCTTTTCGCCCACGGTCTCCGAAGGTCATTTTTGCGCTCAAAGAAATGTGATTTATAGGGTTGGCGCTGGAGGTTAAGTCGAAGGTGTAGGCGACATCCATTTTTATGCCTTTTATTTCAAATTCACTTCCCATACTGATTCTTGGGTTCGCTCCCTGCAGCAAAAATCCACTTTGAAAGGCGAAAAAATCCGTTATTTTTGCTTCCGCACCGACACCGAACGAAAGCTTTGTGCTTGCGGACAAATCTGACAAAACAAGCGGCTTCCTGATTTCTGTTGAGATTGTAAATCTCTGAAATGGCCTGTAAGAAAGACCGAAAGAAATTCTTGAAGGCACATCATCATCCTTTTTGACGGAAGAGCCAAAGCCAGTGAGGGCGATGCCGAAATTGTTTAATGAAAGCCCAACCTTTATGTTAGGTTCCCTGTCCTGATAAGCTTTTAAGGCTGAAAAACGCAGTAAAAGGCCGAAGTCTGCCATAATCCCCAGTGCCGACTGCTCAAGGCCAGAGCCTGAAATAACCGAGTCGTTCTGATTGTCCGTGTAATCAGGAACATTTCGCCAGGCTAGCTTTGCGTTTGTTCCCAGCGTAAGTCCCTTGAAGGTGTAGCCTGAAAGAAAATTGTAGGCCGTGTTAAAAGCCAGGCTCGTCTCGCTGTAGTAGGAGGAGGCTACACGGTCTCCGTAAAGATTGTACTCAGAAAAAGGAACATAAAAGCATTTGAGCTGGGCGCTGTAGCCAAACGAGCCGTTTCGGCGGGTTAAAGCCAGTGTTTCCTGGGCTGAGTCAGAAATCCAGGTGTTGTGATAGACTGCGATTTCACTTTTTTCGAGGACGGCGCTCGCTGCAGGATTGTAGTCAAAAAAACTCGCATCGTCGCAAATTGCGGTAAAGACTGTTCCGAGGGATTCTGTTCTGCCTCCGCAAGGAATGTTCATTGAGCGGAAGGTTGTGCTTCCTTCGTTGTCGTCAACGGAAGATGAAAAAATCTCTGAAAGGCTGTCCTGTAAACCTGTCAAATCAAGGGCAGGAGCCGGGAAGAGAATAAGAAAAAAAATAGAAAAAATAGAGATTTTTTTCACTGTCTTATAGTATAATGTAATAAGTTAAAAATGCCAAGAAAATGGCTTTTGATAATAAGTCTGCTTTCTCTTTTTGTTGCCCCGTTTTTTTCAGAAAATGCTGAAGACGGGGCTGATGAGATTTTGTCCCTGCAGCAGATTGACATTCTAATCGAGACTACGGCTTATAATCAGGCGTTAAAAGAACTTACGAAATATATGTCTGCCCATCCGAATGACTTTGACAGGGCTCAAAAACGAATTTCTAGAATTATGCAGGAGCGCGAAATCTTCAATAAGGGGGCGGCTGATTTAGTCGATTTGATTAAGAACGGGGACGAGTCAAAATCTGAAAAACTCTCAAAGATTACTGAGCTTGAAAGCTCTGAGCTTGACTCAACCGACACCGTAATTGATTTTACAAACCTCGCGCGCAGAACCGTAACTCTTGGCGAGGTTCTGATTCACTACAACAGAATTATGCGCGAGGGCGTGGCTCTGGTGCGAAAAGAAGAATATACGGCCGCGGCTGTAAAATTCGAGGAAGGCTTTTCAATCAAAAATGAGTTTTCCGATGTCGTTTTTGACACGGAAAATCCTTCAAAGGAGGATCAGGGAACTCTCGTAGTCTACGAAAGCGACATTACAGCCCCTGTTCGCCGCTCGGTAAATAATGTGCGCTCTTTTGTTGCGGGAACCCTCACTTCCCAAAGCATGGACAGCCGGATTTCTGACTGTGAGCGGGCCTATGCTGAGTATGTTGCGGCAATCACCGCAAAAAATCCGGAGCTGGTGGCTTTGGCTCTTAAAAAAGTTACGGCCACATTCGGAAATTATGCCGAGCTCAGGAACAAAATCATTGACGAGGCAAAGGTCTTGGACAAGTCTGACAGGCTTGCCAACGAAAGAAATCCAAATCTTATGGGAACGAGCTACATCACTTTTCATCAGAAATTTATTCTTGGGGATGAATCAAATCCTGACACGGGAATTATTGGTGCAATGGACGCCTACTTTAACAAGCGGGTAGAGGATATGAAAGACAGGACCGGCGTCGTTTTGTTTGAGCTCTTGAATTCCGTTCTCGTAAATCTGCCTGAGAATAAAATCTATTCCCTTACTGAAAAAATCCCGCAGGAACAGAAAAATGTTGCGTCTTCAAAAGCCTATGCCTCTTACGCATTGTCTCTTCATAATCTCTATAATCTTGAAAAAAATCTTGATGGAAAAAGTGTCGGTGAAAATCACTCAGGATATTCTTCTTCAATGGGCTTCGTGAACGAGTATATCGCTGACCTTTCTCTTGCATATAACAGTGTTACGGAGCTTGCGAAGGAAAAGGCCAACCCGGAAAAAATTGACAGGGAAGATTTATCTGAGCCTACTATAGCTCAAAACCTGAAAAAACTTCTCCGATATGAAAAAATAAAGTCTGACTCAAAGGAATATATCTCTCTTATAAATGACGAGGAAAACCGTGAAAGGCAGTATTTTGACGCTAAGACCAAGAGAGAGAAAGAGATTGATGAGCTTATCGCCTTAAGCGGAGGAAAATTAAAAATCTCAAAGCAAAAAAGAACTACGGCAGGCGTTCAGATTAACGATGACCCGCTGGATTTCAGAAAGCAGATTGTCTATTTTACATCCGTGAACGAGCAGAACCTTCGTGAGGCGACCTTCCATGCGAAGGGCTTGTGGGGCTACATTGCCCTTGCTTATTCAACTTTGGGCGAAAAAGCTTACTATGAGTTTGACAGGCGCTGCTCTGGTACGGAATTCCTTTTGTACGGCAAAAAGCAGGACGATGCCTTTGACGGAGAAAGCGAATTTTCTGCCGAATTTATCAAAAAATACCCTGTTGAGGCTAAAAATGAGGCTATAAAGCTGAACGCAGAGATTGCAAAAAAGAAGGAGGAGCTGATTTCTCAACGGGAATTGCTGAAAGGCGGGGAAGAATACCGAAAAAGCGAAAAGGATTATAATAACGGAAGGATTTTGCTTGACCAGACGATTGCCGCTTTTGACAGGCTCGTGGCCAGAAATAATATCGTGATTGACACGGCAAATCCCCAAATCAAGGCCTATGAAAGCGTTTTGCTTGAGGCTGATGAGCTGTATAAAAACGCTCTTGCCGCCTTCAAAAAAGAGGATTTTGATGGGGCGAATTCTGCAGTTGACAGTGCCAGCGAAAAATATGCCGAGGCGCTCGATATTGAATTCTCAGAAAAAATCCGCAGTATGCGTGAGGAAACCCTCGCGCAGCTTGCAAGTAAAATTCAGCAGGCGGAATATGCTAAGGTTTTGCGTGAGGTTTTTGCCCTTAAGGACAGGGCTTCAACGCTTTACTATTCCAGCGATTTTGACAGAGCGGAGACTGTTCTTGTGGACGCTCAGAGTCGCTGGGCAAAGGTCAGTACCGATGCAGACCCCGAAATCGAGGAGCTTTTGACAATCGTTCGCACTGTAAAAAGCGCGACTTACGGTCGCCTTCTCGTTCAGTCAGACCCCCATTACCCAGAGCTTTCTTATTCCCTTGATATGGCGAAGCTGAGCTTTGAAAAGGGCGTGAAATTAAAAAAAGAGGGAAAGCAGGAAGAGGCTGGCGAGAGCTTTAATCTTGCGCTGACGAATGTCCGCAATGTCCAGAATGTCTATCCGCTTAACCAGGAGGCCCGCTTTATCACTCTGAAAATTCAGCAGGAAACGGATCCCGAAAAATTTCAGAGGGATTTTTCAAGCATGCTGAGTGAGGCAAAATCAAAATCTTCCCTGAGCGAGCGACTTGCCGAGCTTGAGGCACTTTACGAAATAAACCCAAAATATCCGGGGCTTGCGGATGACATTTACAACCTGAAGGATTCCCTCGGAATGTTCCCGAAAAAGACCGTCAAAAAAGAGGTTAAAAAATCTGCTGACTCTAAAATCGCTCAGGCAAGAAGCGCATTTAAGGCTGCCGGAAATGACGAGAAAAAGCTTAATCAGGCATTGGCTCTTGCGAACGAGGCGATTTCAATTGACGGCACGAGCAAAGAAGCCAAGAACCTGAAGCTTGAAATTCAGCTGAAAATCGGCTCAAGCGTTACGGCTATTCTTTCCCAGAGTGACGAGAAAATGTATGCTGAGGCTGCGCGCCTTTTTAACCAGAGGCGATTTACAGACTCGAAGCTGATTATGGACCGCCTTTTGCAGGGAGCTGCCGCAAAAAAAAGCCGGAAGGTCATAGACTTGTACAACCGTCTTTTAAAACGAATTTAGGGAACTTCTTAAAAGCCTTTAGTCCTGAAGAAATTCTGCGACATAATATAAAAGGGCACACGCGATTCTGTGTGAAATGACAATTTTTGCTTAGTGTGATATAATTTCCCCCTGAAATAGCAGAAAATGACAGAATTAAAACTTAAGTCTTATAACTCTCGCATCCTATTGTTTCTTTTATGCCTTTTAGCTTTCACTTTTCCTCTCATAGCCCAGAGCCGTAGGAATTTTTACTTTGACTCGGTAAAAACAATATCAGCTCGCTCTTCCTTCTTTCCTGTAGCTCTTTGTGACGATACTGACAGCTATATTTTTTATGAGACTGTGGATAAGGCAAGGCAGGAAATTAAAATCTCCTGGAGACAAAAAGAAAATAACCTTGACTGGTCAGATAGCTTCGCCCTTCCTGACACATTCCGCTATTCAGGCGACGAGGTTCCTGACATGTACTCCGCCGCTGTCTCTTCCGGCGGTACTCTTTGCGTGTCCGTACTTGACTCAACCGAAAAAAACGGAGTCATAAAGCTCTATTCGTCATCTGACCACGCAAAAAGTTTTTCTGTTTACTCATTTCCGTCTCTAAACAAGCAGATTGCTTCTTCAAGAATTTTCTCTGACGGCGAGGGGGGCTTTATCCTGTTTATCTCCCTCGGTGAAGGAAAACAGAGCCCTACCGAGTCTTCCTTCTCCCTTCTATATGCGCAGTCTCCTGACGGTCAGGTTTGGACAAGTCCTGCCCCTTTCTTGCCCGCAGAAAAAATCTCTAACGCTTTCTCTCCTTTCTTAGCTCCCATTGGCGGCAAGACCTTCGTTTTTTTTGAGGGCTGGTACGAAAAGGATATGATGACCTCTCTTATTTACGGCACTTTTCTTGACAAGTCTGGAAAAACGCCTCTGTGGAGTGAGCCATTCATAGTAACAGATTCTTCTTCTATGACGGATAATTCCCAGAGCTATCTTGATTTTAAGAATTTCCGGCCTTTTGTCCTGTCTGACGGCGTGAACACAAAAATAGTATGGGAGAGGACGACTAAAACTGGAAACACGGCCAGCGTTTTTGTCGCACCCTTAAATTACGAGGGAAAAATCCTTGACAAGAATGACGTAGAGCAGCTTAATAACTTCGGAAATGCCCGCCGTCCTTCGCTTTTTCTTTTTAATGACAGGTTTTACGCGCTCTGGTTCGAGGATAATGCCGAAAAGAATTCCATTCATCTTTCTGAAAACTTGGGGGTGCAGTGGAGCAATGTCGATTCAGTTCTAAGCAGGCAGACATCAAAGTCTAAGTCCGCATTTCCGTCCGCAGTTTTAGTTCCCTCAAATGACGGTAAAAAAGTATTCTCGCTTTTCTGGCAGGAAAAAAATGGAAATGACACGGCAATCTCTTTTTTGAGCGAGGACTACACGGCTTTGCCACCAGCTTTTGTGGCAAAAAATTTCACTCTCGGAAAGCGTTCAGCCCAGAAAAATCCCGTCGTCCGTCTTTCGCTTCCAGAGGATATTTCTGGCATACAGGGCCTTACATCTCTCTGGACCTTTGATAAGGAGGAGCCCCTTACGGCGGACTCTTCCGCCCAAAATTTTTACCTTCCGTCAGAGAACACAATTTCTGCAAAAATTGACGAAAATGTAAGCGGCGACCAAAGGATTTACTTTAAGGCGCGTGTCCTTGACAGGGCTGGAAACTGGTCTGATGTGGCGACGACGGAATTTTATTATGATGCGACACCTCCCAAAAAAGTGACGAATGTTTCATTTGAAAAGGATGAGTGGGGCTTTGCCCTTTCAAACGATGTGTCTTTTACCTGGCAGAATGATGAGAGTGATGATGATGAAATCGCGGGCTATTCCTGGACTCTCACAAGGGTTGCTCCCCTTGAAAAATCTTTGGCCGTTACGAAAACAAAAAAACTGAATTTTTCTCCAGAAGAAAGCGAGGCTGTTCTTTCAGGCCTTATCGAAAAAAACGAGCCGAACTTTTCAAAGGCAAAGGCTCCCTCGCTGAAGGTCTCTTCTCAAAATGCCCGAGCCTCTTATCGGAACCGGGACAACGGAATCTATGTCTTTTCGGTACGGGCGATTGACTCTGTAGGAAATGCGGGCGAGGCTGAGAATATCGTTCTGTTTTTGAACAAATACAAGGCTGCTACTCAGATTAAGAATGTCACGGCTCAGGCTGATGATTTGGGAAATGTTTCGATTTCTATTACTGGCGAGGAATTCTCTTACGACGGAGAAATCTCTGAGGTCATAATCACAAGAAATGAGACTGGAGAGAAATTCGTCTTTAAGTCGGCCAATAAAGATTATTCTGTAAGCAAGGGTAAGGGCGAAACAGAAAATATTACGGGGCTAAAAATCGACGGAATGAAGGCCGGCTCTTACTCCGTTCAGGTAAGGCACTCTGAGCGGGGAAGCACTGTCTGGAAGAGCAATCTTGTCATAAAGGAAAACGGAACCGTAAAATACGAGAAAAACTACAATTTTGAGGGCGAATGGAAAATACTTGATTTTAAGCCTTCAAGGTACAATATAGACACTCAGAAACTCATTTTCTATCTCCTGATGCTTTTGATTGTTTCGGGAATAGTGATTTGCACGAGGGGTGTCCTAATTACGGCAGTGCAGGCAGTTCAAATCAAAAATGATGTTTCAAAAATAATTCGAGGAGAATATATGGCAGATAAAAATCTTGGGGCAGAGAAAAATCAAAAAATGAACGCCAGGCTTCATGTTCCTGTTCCTCTCAGGCTGAAATTCGGTCTTGCCATTACGGCAATGCTTCTCTTTATCGTGGCGGGCGTTGCCCTTTCGATTGGATACCAGATGTCAGGAACTCAGGAAAGAATCTTGATTACGACCCTGAAAGACCGGGTAAAGACCGTGATGGGCAATATGTCCAGCGGGGTTCAGTCATATCTTGATGACGGACGGGAACGAATCGCTGAAATCGGTGCAATTGTAAATCAGACAGATAATTTTGCAGAAGCAAAATATGCGACAATCTTAAGCTATGAAATCGACGGAAAGGTCTTGGATGACGGAAGCCGGCCCCTTGATTATGTCTGGGCTACGAACGACGAAAATATCACAAGAAAAATCGATGCTCAGGAATTTGACGCTGGAACTGTGCGCTTTGCTACAGGAGATGAATTTTTCAGTAAAAAATGCCATGAAATAAATCTGGGGGCAATGGATATTGTAAGGGAGCTTGCGAATACCACTGGCGACAATTCAAATCTGATTTTCAAAAAACTTAACGAATATTCAAGCCAGATGTATGACTCATATCCCCCGATGTCAGATAAAA
Source organism: uncultured Treponema sp. (assembly GCA_937915735.1). Taxonomy (GTDB): domain Bacteria; phylum Spirochaetota; class Spirochaetia; order Treponematales; family Treponemataceae; genus Treponema_D. The sequence goes on along the minus strand of CALGGS010000228.1, from coordinate 26,317 downwards.
ATCTTGACCGTGAAGTAACCGAGTATTATTTTTACTGGCCTGTAATTTATCAGAAGGCGAATAATAATGAAACCTTCCTTCAAGCGATGCTTTTAATGGAAGTTTCGACTGAAAACCTCGTAAAGCAAGTCGAGGAATCTCAGAAGGTTGCGATGTCCATCGCTTTTGCGGCAGGCGTAGTTGCGGCGATTATCGGTCTTATTTCGGCATTCCTGCTTTCTTCTATCATTCTCTCCCCAATCAGGCGAGTCGTCTCTCATGTTAAAAAAATTACCGAGACCGAAAACAAGCTGCTTCTTGACGGAGTTGAGATAAAAATCAACTCTCACGACGAGCTTCGTACTCTTGGCGACTCCGTAAACGAAATGACCAAAGGCCTTGTAAAGGGTGCCAGGGACGAGGAAAGGGCGAAAATCGCTTACCAGAGGGCGGCAAAAGAAAGGGAAAAAGCCGCCCATGCTCAGGCTCAGGAAGCGAAGGCTCGTGCCGAGGCTGCCGAAATGAACATTATGAACCTTGACGGACAGGCCGTTCAAAAGGCCTTCATCCCTCTTGTGGCCGACGGTAGCGAAAAGGAAACCACCGCTTCGTTCAAGGATAAGAGCCTTGAGCTTTTCGGCTATTACGAGGGAACTGACGCTGTCAGCGGTGACTACTTTGACTACAAAAAGCTCGATGAGCGGTGGTATGCGTTCATAAAATGCGATGCTTCAGGACACGGTGTTCCGGCAGCCCTTATAATGACAATCGTTGCGACAATTTTCCGCCGTTATTTTGCAGACTGGAAATTCGAGAAAAACGGAGTTAAGCTGAATGAGCTTGCGGCCGACATAAATGACTTCATTGAGTCCTTAGGCTTACGGGGCAAGTTCGCCGCTATGATGATTTGTCTTTTTGACACAAAGACCGGCGATGTCTATACTTGCAATGCGGGCGACAATATCCTGCGTATTTATGATTCAAGCTCAAAGAAAATTAAGGTAATCACCTTGCACGAGGCCCCGGCGGCAGGCCCCTTGCCAAGCTTTATGGTCGAGATGAAGGGCGGATACAAGGTCGAAAAAATTCATCTAAAAGAAAATGATGTCCTTTTTCTCTACACTGACGGCATTGAGGAGTCAACGAGATTTTTCAGAAACACGGATTTTGAGATAATTTCCTGCGATGAGCCTGCTCTAAAAGACGGAGAAGTTCACGACACTCATAAAAAAGGCGAGCAGTCCGAGCAACTGGAGCCTCATCGGGTTCAGGATGTCATAGAAGCCGTCCTGAATAAAAAGAAATATTCTTTAGTTCGCTATCATTCTCCCGTTCAAGACGAAAAACTTGAATTTGATTTTACGAAATGCGACGGCACAATCGAGGATGTGATTATTGCCCTGACGGCTGTTGAGAAGGTCTTCCGAATGTACAAAAAAAGCGGCTCACAGGGAAAAGTCGAAAAAACTGAGATGGCACTTGATGGAAAAACAAAGACCATAACCCAGATTTCAGGTGACGGAATTAAGATAGACCGAAAAATCGATGAATTCCTGCAGAAATACTTCAATCTGTACGATTACTACTGTGTTAACAAAACTGATGTCGGTGAAGCCAACTATGTTTACTACACCGGGGTCAGCGAGGATGTGCAGGCCGATGACCTTACGCTTCTTGCAATTAAGAAAATATGAGTTAAAATAACAATGTGCATGGAGGAAATATGACTAAAGAAGAATTAAAAGGATATTTTGACAAGGGCGTTGAAAACGCGAAACAGGCTTTTGACAAGGGGGTTGCCGCTTCTAAGGTTGCCCTGGACAAGGCTGGAAAGGCTGCCACGAAATTTGGAGATGAAAGCATATTAAAAATCGAGATTCAGCAGCTAAAATCCCAGATAAAAAAAGACAAGGCCTCTCTCGGCGAACTCGCTTATAAGGCATTCCTCGAGGAAAAAGCAGAAAATTTGTCTTCAAGTGATGAAAATGTCGTAAAGCTCGTCGAAAGCATCAAAAAAGCACAGGACGACATAAAGGAGCGTGAAGCCAAATTGGAGGAAAGTAAATCGTGAGTTGCCTTGTGTCATTCTGAGCCATGCGGCTAAGATGCTCTACAGCACATATTTCTGTAAGAATTTCGCTATTCCGTCGTTATTGTTGTCGGCTTCGGTTACGAAGTCGGCTATTTTTTTTATTTCAGCGCGGCCGTTTGTCATTGCGACTCCGAAGCCCGCCATACGAATTAAGCTTTCGTCATTCATACTGTCGCCGAAGCCAAGGGTTTTTTCGACACCGAAGCCCAGCTCCTTTGAAAGCCAGGTGACGGCCTCTCCCTTTCCGCAGTTCGGAGGCAGAATTTCAAGAAAGTAGGGCTTGCTTGTAAAAATTACGGCCCTTTCGCCAAATTCCTTTCGTAAAATTTCCTGAAGTTTCTGCAAATCCTCAGGCTTTCCGGGAACCAGCATTTTTGTGAATCCCTTTTTTATGAAGTCCCCGTAATTTTCGACCTTCTGTCCTTTTAAGCCGCACATATCGACATCAAGCCGTGTCCATTCGTTTTCCTCTGCATAATAAATCGTGTCAGGGGTGTAGACCTCGCTTTTATATCCGAAGCTTTCCGCAATTTCATTAGTTTTAATCAGGATGTCGCTCTCAACCTTTCTGCAAAAAATCTGCTGCCTCTTGTGCATGTCAAAAATCGAGCAGCCGTTTATTGCGATAATAAATCTTCCCGCTTCTTTTCCGGCGATTTCAAGGCGACGGACAAAGGGAAGAATCGCATCCTCGGCCCTGCCTGAGCAAAGGACGACATAAATCCCCCTGTCGGCACATTCCTGCAAGGCGGCAACATTCCCGTCAGTAATCTGCCGCTCGTCATTTAAAAGCGTGTCGTCCAAATCTAAAGCGATAAGCTTTACATCGAGTTTTTCAGTTTCCATAAGGAAAGAGTATATATTAGCGATTTGTAATTGGCAATGTGCTCTGGCTTTTGAATTTAGCTTTCGTAATTCCAAGTTTTTCGTGCATATTTTTTTTATTCGTGTTATCCTAAGCTATGCTATTAAAAAAAGTCGGGCAGGGTGTTCTTTCTTATTTTTCTTCCCTGCCTTATCTTATGGGGTATATCGGGCGGACTTTCGCTTCTTCTACGGCCTTTTTGCGCCGGGTTTCTGCTGCCCGAAAAGTCCTTATAATGCAGCTCCTGTTTACTTTTATTGAGGCTCTTCCGATTATCGCTGTCATTTCTCTAGCCTTTGGCTCGGCTCTTTATATTTTGGGCTATTCATTTTTGGTTTCAATCGGGCAGGGCTCTTTAATCTATTCACTTCTTCCTCTTGTCGTAATGCGAGAGGTCGGGCCGGTTCTTGTCGCCTTTGTTGTCACGGCTCGTTCAGCCACTGCCATTGCGACTGAGCTTGGGGGTATGGTCACTAGCCATCAAATCGAAAGCTTCGTCTCTTTTGGAATTGACCCGATTGACTATCTCGTTGTCCCTCGTTTTTTGGGAGTCACCCTTTCTGTTTTTTTCCTGTCTCTTTATTTTTCATTCTGCGGGCTTTTAGGGCCGGCCATCATCACTTTTTTTGTGAATCCCGTCGCTTCTTACGGATATATCCCGAATATCTTAAAAAATGTCTCAGTCTTTACTGTCATAATTTCGGTCATAAAAAGCCTTGTTTTTGGAATGATTATTTCAATCACCGCAACTTATTACGGCTTCAATGTGGAGAGGGCGTCAACCGAAGTTCCGATTGCAGGAATTCAGGCGGTTTCAAAATCTTTCGTCGGCATAATAGTTGCGGATGTCGTGATAATAGCTCTTTCCTCTTTGTGAAAGGGGAAGAAAACCAGGAAAGTTAAAAATGGCACTGATTAGACTTGAGGATGTAAAATTTAATTCTCGGACAAAAGAAGTTATTCGCGGAATCAGTATGGAAATAAATTCTGGAACAGTCACCGGGCTTACGGGAAAATCTGGAAGCGGAAAATCGACGCTTTTAAAACTGATTGCCGGCATTTATGTTCCTAGTGGCGGAAGGGTTTTTTATAAAAACAGTGATATTCAGACTATGGGTGCTGGTAAAAATCTGAAATTTCGCCGTGAGTGTGCCTTTGTTTTTCAGGATTCTGCTCTCTGGGCAAACCAAGACATTCAGCAGAATTTAAATCTTCCCCTTCAAACTCATAATCCGAAAATGGGAGACAAGGAGAGGCTTGAAAGAATCCATGAAGTCTGTGAGCTTGTGAAATATGAGCGCCCCTTAAATTTAAGGCCTGTTGACCTTTCTATGGGTGAGCAGAAAAAAATCGCTTTCGCGCGTGCTCTTATAAATAAGCCGGATGTGCTTTTTCTTGATGAGTGTACAGAATCTTTGGACAGAAAGGGCGGAACTGTGATTATGGAGCTTTTAGATGCTTTTATAAAACAGGGAAATACGATTGTATATGTGAGTCATAATTCTCATTTTATAAGCTCAATCGGCGGACATATTTATGTTATTGAAGAAGGTTTGTTATCGGAGTAAAATATTACAGATATAAAAAATATAAAAAATGAAATTTAAAATTCGTTATGCAGATCAAATCGTAGGTTTTTTCTCTTTGCTTGCTTTGGCGGCTCTGATTGCCTTTATCTTTTTGCTGGGGGCCAGCCAGAACTGGTTTATCAAAAAAAATATCTATTACGCTTATTTTTCTTCTGGTTCAGGAATTTCAGTCGGAATGGATGTTTCCTACAAGGGCTTTACAATCGGAAAAATAAAAGAGGTAAAGCTTGAAGGGAGCGATGTTCGTGTAGAATTCTATATTCTTGGAGATTATGCTGAATATGTAAAAGAAAATTCCCTTGTCGAGCTTATTACCAGTCCGATTGGACTCGGCTCTTCCTTTGTCTTTCACCCGGGAAAAGGCCCTGAGCTTTTGCCGACCAATTCAGAAATTTACAGAATTGACTCTCTTGCGGCAAGGGAAATTATTGAGTCCAAAAAAATCCGTCTTCAGACTCAGGAGGACTCAATCGGCGTTCTTATGAAAAAAGTCTCTGGAATTATGGATAACGTGAATCTTCTTCTGATGAACATAAATGGCGCTCTTTCTGGCAGAAGTCAGGCTCAGACTCCAATCAAAGAAATAATCGGAAATTTAAACGATATCACAAAAAATCTTTCGGCTCTTACAGAAAGTCTTAATAATGATGACGGCGCTGTTCCGGCTCTTTTAGGACCGTCCCTGACCTCTGATGTCAGCGAGGTTATGAAAAATATTTCCGTAGTTTCGGAGGAGCTTACCTCAATCGCAGGAAACGCTGATGTTTTGGTTGACAACGCGATGCCTGAAATAGACGCGGCGGTTCTTCGCTTGAATTCAGTCCTTCTTGAAGTGCAGGATGTCTTGACCGGAGTTAAGAATAATCCTCTGATTCGTGGCGGGGTTCCCGACAGAAGCTCGGGAAAAGCATCAACAAGCCAGCTAAGGAGCGAGAATTTTTAAATATGAAAAAACAGCCCTGTCATTTCGAGCTTGTCGAGAAATTTATTCTCTTTACCATTTTTGTTCTCCTGCTGCAGCTTTTCCTTTCCTGCTCTTCCGCTCCAAAGCGAATAATGCTCGTGACTGATACCCGTGACCTTTCTTACTCCCAGCTCGACGGGGCGAATCTAAGCCTTTCAGAAGAAAATTATGAGCGTGCCTTCAATCAGCTGAACTCGGCCTACAATCTTGCTCTTTCTGTCGATAATACGGAGCTTTTGTGCAAAATCTCACTTTCAGCGATTATTTTAAAAATAAATTGTAAGAATCTTTCTGAGCTTATTCCGGCCATTAATCTTAAAAACTCATCCGAGGCAAAAAGCTTTCTTGCCCAATCAAAAGAAGAAATTTTACAAGACGCAAAAAAATTCGCCTCCCGCTCGGACGAGGCTGACAAAAAATTCCTGTCAGATTTGTGTGTGATTTATGATGTTAAAATTCAGCTTGCGAATGATACCGGAAAAAATTATGCCTCACTTCTTGAGGGGGTAAAGGCTTCTGTCTCAAAAGAGCCTTATTACTCTGCTTTTTTGGAAAGAACCCTGGGCGATGTTTTTATGGCAGACGAAAAATATTCAGATGCATGCCTTCACTATGAGGAGGCGGCAAAAATTCACACGAAAAACCGCTATCTTTTGGAAATCGGAACTGACTACTATTCTGCCTCCCGCGCCTATTCCCAAAACGGGCAGAAAAAAGAGGCTGTTTCTGCAATCAAAATGGCCCTTAAATACGACAAGGACGCCGAAAACACCCTGGGCATCGTAGCGGATTATCTGGCATATTCAAAAATCCTTTTAAAAGGAAATCCAACAGAAGAAGAAAAACTTTTGTCAGCGGAGCTTTTAAAATGGAGCGAGAAAATCGCTGAAAATACCCGAAACTGAGTCCAAAAAAAATCTAAACTCTCCCCGTGAAATTCCGAAATTTAAAAAGTAAAACTCTCTTTTTTTTTGAGGTCATGGAGGAAATTATGCCTACACGAATAAGTTCACAGCTTAACAATAACCAGACTCAGTACAATTTGCGCCGTCAGGAAGTAAAACGGGCGAAAATTGATAATCAGATTGGAACTCAGTCAAAAATTTCTTCTTTGCGTGACGACCCGATTGCGGCAGGGCACCTTGTAAAATATCAGTCTTATCTGACTCGTGTAAATAATTTTGAAAAAAATGCCGGAACTTTAAGCGATCAGTATCTTTATCGGGAGGGATACATGAACAATTCCCTTCAGATTATGCAGAGGGTTCGGGAACTTGCTGTTACGGGCGCAAACGGAATCTACTCAAAGGATGATATGAAAAATATGGCTGTCGAGGTGAATGAGCTGTTAGGCGAGCTTATTCAGAATGCGAACGCCGTTTCTCCTGACGGAAATTCTCTTTTTGCGGGAACAAACTCGAATATCCGCGCATTTGATGTGGATATGGGGGCTGTAGAAGGCTCTACCGTTCCTCTTGTTTCGGCTGTCCATTACAACGGCTCAATTGAGCAGAATCTTGTTGAGGTTGATGAAAATAAATACATTGCAGTCGAAACGGCCGGAAATAGAATTTTCTGGGCTGAGCCTCAGAGACTTTTCGGCGGACGGGATTCCCGTCAGTGGCAGGCTCAGGACGACGGAATTATAAGCGTTGACGGTCAGAAAATTGCCGTGGAGGCGGGGGACAATGTTTACGCATTGGTCTCAAAAATAAATTCAAGCGGGGCCGCCGTAAAAGCAAGCCTTGACCCCGTGACTCACGGCCTGAACCTTCAGACGACAGATGCCAGGCAGCTCTGGCTTGAGGATGTCTCTGGTTCAGCCTTGAACGAGCTGGGGCTTATAAAAGACAAGAGCCAGCATCCTCCCTACAATATCGGCGACTCAGTCCGTGTTTCTGGAGGCTCTCTTTTTGACGCAGTGATTGCTTTCCGGGATGCCCTTTATGCGGGGGACAGCGAGGCTGTTGGCGGCAGGGTTCTTGCAAGCATTGACAGCGGAATCAATACGCTTGTGACGAGGGTCGCAAAATCAGGAAGCGAGTACGAGCGCCTTCAGAACGATATGACTAGAAACGGTGCGGTCGCCCTGAATGTGACAGGTCAAATTAGTCGGGAAGGGGATTTGGATTTAACTAAAGCCATCACCGACGAAAAAATGCTGGAATACACGCAGAACGCCACGCTCTCAACCGCCGGAAAAATGTATTCTTCAACGCTGCTGAACTATATGAGATAGGAAATTACTGAAAAAATAAAAATCATGGAGAAAATTTATGGAGATTAAGACTAAGACTATGGGGACTGTTTCGGTGGATGAAAAAAGTATCATCGAATTTCCGAACGGTGTCCTTGGCTTCGAGGATTTTCACAAATATGCGATTATCGAGTCCGAATATAAGCCATTTTACTGGATGCAGTCGCTTGACGAGTCATCTCTCGCTTTCCTAATCGTTGACCCTTTTATTATCGCAGATAAATACGAGCTTGATGTAGATGACAAAACTTTGTCAGAAATTGATGTCGCTTCCAGTGCTGATGTTATTGTCTGGGCGATTGTGACCGTTCCTGCCGACGGAGGCCCTGTTACGGCAAATCTTCAGGGACCTGTAGTTGTAAATAAAAAGAATAACCTTGCATTGCAGGTGATTCTGGCTGATACGAAATGGACAACAAAATACAACATTATTAAGGCCTTAAAAGCTAAGGGGGCGAAATAATGCTTATTTTGTCAAGAAAAGTAGATGAAAAAATAAAAATCGGAAACGATATTTCAATTCAGATAATTGGAATTGCGGGCGACCAAGTGAAGATTGGCGTTGACGCTCCAAAGACCGTAAAGGTTTTCCGTCAAGAAGTTTATGACGACATCCAGCGGCAGAACCGTGAAGCGGCCCTGGGCAGCACGGCATTGGATGCTTTGGCAAAGCTTTTGTCGTAATTGAAAGAATTGCCTTTTGGAGATGGGGGGAATTGAATTATAGTCAAAACCCGCCTTTTTCATAAATTTTCGCCTATGGCAAAGTTATTTACTTTCTGAATAATAAATTATAATAAAATTGTAGTCAAGTGAATTATCATAATTTATGCAAAATATATTTATTTTATCGCTTTTTGCTATCATAACTGCTATCAAATTTGCTGACATTTTTAAATAAAAACCCTGCCATTTCTGGCAGGGCATAGAGCAAAGCCTTTATTCATCTCTCCAGTAAGTCCAGCTTTTGACTTTGGAAAGTCCATATTTTTTAATGTATGTTTCAAGCCTTTTGGTGAAAAGCTCCAGTTCTTTTTTATAGGCTGCAATAATCAATTCTCTGTCTTTGTCAGATACTGGGGTGTATTCTTTGAATTCTTTGCTGAAAATGTCTTTAGGCTCATTCCAATATTCAAAAGAAACAACATTTTTCAAAACATTGTTTTTCTGGTTTGTATAATGATTTTGAAAATAAAGCTCATTTCTTGTATCAGAATAGAAGCTGATACAATCATTCAGTTTTTTGAGATTTTCTTCTCTGAAATAGTCAACAGACTTTTTTGCATGTGCTGCCATGCTGTTTGTATTGTCATAGTCTTCTGAATCATATCTTGAAAGTGAATAGCCAAAGCAGAAATCTTTTTTTATATCCTCTTTTTCAATTTCAAGAAAAAAACCTTCTTCTGTCTTGAAAATGACATCTGCTTTTTTTGTGCAGAAATCTATCATGTGATTGTCACTTCCCCATACATCACCAAGCAAAACCCTGTACTGCTCTTTAAGTTCCTTCTGTGTGCTTTTGTCAAACATAATCAAGCCCCCTTGTTTCATTTGATAATATTATATTACACTATAAAATATATTATGTCAAGTAAAATATAAAAAATAAAAGAAAAAATAAAAAAAAGATAAAATAATATATTTTTACTATTGACATAATAAACTAAATAATATATTATAATAGATGTCAGGGGGAAACACTGACAAGGAGCTGAATTATGGTAGATAAAGAACTTTTGAAAAATTTTCCAGAGGCTTATGAAGAGGCTGAAAAAAAAGGTCTTCTAAATAAAAAATACTTTGTTGTAAATGCTTTTTCAGAAGAATTGGTAGGGGCTTATGATTCCTTTGATGAGGCTTGGGAAGCCAATCAGATAAAATAGGCTGCTGAAAGTGTTTGCAAGTTCACTTCAAAAACTTGCAAGGGGGCTTGAAAATGTTGGATACTGTAAAAGTAACTTTTGACAATGGAGATGTAATAATTACAGATTTCAATGCAAAGGTGAGCAGGGAAGAAATGGCAAAATATTACATGGGTAACTGGTTCAATCTTGGGGTTGAAGCAGATGATATGCACAAGGCTGTTAAGGTAGAATTTGATTTTTAAGGGGGAATGTATGTTTTTTAAATTTAAGAATGGGCTTGCAAATTGCAATGAATGGCAGTTATGGAAGCAGGAAAATTTGAAAGGTATGGAAACTCTTTATCTGATGTTTCCAAATTACACAAAAGACATTGATTTGAAGGCAGGAGCAAAAGATTACATTCTGTCAAAAAGTCAAGAAAACTGTGTAGATTTGACAGAATGGGAATTGTAGCAGGAAGGGGGCTTTAATGCCCCCTTAATTTGCACAAGGAAATTATCTTGAAAAGATATGAGTTAAGGAGTAAAATAAATATATGAAAATAAACATCTACACATCATGCTACAACAAAATGCTGAACAGGCACAAATATGGCACTGATTATTATATGAGGGTGTCAAAGGGGCTTTTTCTGCCAAAAAAGGGTGTAGACAATAAATCTATCATGTCTATGATTGATTTGAATTACAGTGACTTGGGAATGTATGAGGCTACACTGTCAGAGTATGAGCAAAGAATCAGAGGGGAAGAATATAATGAGATTCTTTCAGAGATTGCAAATACAATGTCAGAAAAGTTTCTTTCTGCTGACTTAAAAGATGAAGATTTGAAAGAAATTGAAGCAGAAATCAAGGAACTGGAAAAGGCAAAAGAGGAAGTAAAAAAACTTCCCATTGCAGACAGAAAAAAAGAATGGGAAAAGTTTTCAGAAGAGGAAAAAGAAGGGCTTTATGCCTATGGACTTTCAGAGGAAACACTTGAAAATATTGAGGACTGGAATCCAGAACTGACATATAATTTCTTTATCCTATGTTTTGAGGACTTGGAAACAAAATACACTGAAAAAGATGAGAAGAAAAATCCTGACTGTAAAGCAGGAACATTCAAGACTTGCCATAGAACTGTATTGGCAAAAATCTTGAATGAAAGATTCAATTTGAATATTACCGAATGGTAATAAATATATTAAAAGGAGTATGCTGAATGAATCTTCTTAGAAGAGCAGGCCGGGCTATTGCTAACAGCAGAGCAAGCCGGGCAGTACAGAGAGCGTTCAATCGTGCTACAGGTCGTGTTGGTGGAGGACTTCCTTCACCTAACATGGTTGGTGGTGGTCACTGATTGGACTTTTCACAGCTTGAACAGAAAGTCAAAAAGTCTATTGACATTCTAAAAGGACGCTCTAGCATCAGTAGGCTTTTGATTGGACTTTCCGGGGGCAAAGATTCCCTCTGTTTATGTGAACTCGTTAAAATGGCAGAGATTACCAATGTTGGATATTTCAACATGGAATTTCTGCCGGATTTGCGTATTCAGAGGGATTTGCTTGAATACGCTTGTCATAGGTTTAACATTCCCTATGATGATATTATAAAAATACCTTCCGAACACTTTATGAAGTGTATGCACTTCTCTGCTTATACATGGTTTTCAGAGCAGGCAAAAAAAGACTTCCCCAACTTATCCCGAACAGATGTATTCAAGACAATAGCAAGGGAACACAAGGGAACTATTGTCACTGGTGTAAAAAAAGCAGACTCCATGATGATGAGCCGAATGATTAACAAAAACCGTGGTATCTGTCTTTATCCTATGGCTGATTGGGATTTGAAAGATGTTTTAACCTTTATGAAGTTAAGGCAGATTGACATTCCCGCACTCACAAAAAAAGGTTGCCGCGGAATAGGTATTTCAGATGATAATGACTTGTTCTTTATACTTGAAAATTATCCTGATGATTTTGAAAAAATAGAAAAAGTATTTCCATTCGTAAGGGCGGCTGTGCTGAAATACAAATACTTTGACTTGAAAAGGTCAATGAGGATTATATGACTTTTAGTTTCTTTAAGGACAGAATCTCAAAAACAGAAATCAACACTTTGGAACTTGCCGAAAGAACTTTAGGCATTTCTCTTGTCAATTCCTATAAAAAACTTTCAAAAAGAAATCGGGCTGTATTCCTCCGACACGCAGAGGAATACAATAAAGCACATTCTGAATATTTGGAGATGAAGCTGAAATATGATTAAGCAGAACGAGCCAGTAAAAATCAAAAGGTCACAGATAAGCCTTGCAGGTTACAATCCACGCAAGATTACTCCCGAAGCGAAAAGAAAGCTGAAGGAGAACCTTACTAAAATGGGGCTTATGGGCGGGCTTGTATGGAACGAGCGGACGGGGAATCTTGTGTCAGGGCACCAAAGAATCTCACTCCTTGACGCTGACAACAAGTACGACCCGAAAACAAAAGAAAATGACTATGATGTGTTCGTGACAAAAGTAAACCTTGACGAGAAAGAGGAAAAGGCACAGAACATCTTTTTTAACAATCAGTCCGCTATGGGATTCTTTGACGAGGATAAGCTGCATGAAATAATGGTTGACATACAGTTTACCGAAATGTCGGGATTCTCAAAGAAAAATCAGATTTCCATGTTCGCAGATTCTTCCCTTACTGACGAGGAATACGCAAAGATTGCGGAGCAGGTTGAGAACACAACAAAGAGCCTTAAAAAAATGCACCAAGATACTACCAATGAGGTAGACGCTAATTATATCGTTCTTGTGTTCAAGAACAGGGGAGATAAGGCAACCTTGATTGACAACCTGGGTATTACGCTTGATAACGGACGATTTGCAAATGCCCATGAATTCCTTGAAGAACTGTACAATTCTTATGCAGAAAACGCTGAATAAGCACCGAAAATCAACAGAATAAGCACAGAACGGGCGGTTATTTGTACCAAAATAGTACGAAAACCGCCTTTTATTTGCTTTTTCCGCAAGTTTGTGTTATTCTCTCATATATAGAAAGAACACAATTTTTTGTTATAAATCGTTCCAACAATTTACCACAAAGAAAGGAAATAGTGCTGAATGGGAAGAAAACCTGCAATGTCACAAAAGAAAATACTGAAAGCTATAGCAGGCTCAGGTGGGGTTGTGAAGCTGATAGCTCAACGGTTACATGTAGACTGGCATACGGCAAAAAAGAACATAATGAAAGACGAGGTGACAAAATCCGCTTATGAAGATGAGTGTGATACAGTCGCAGACCTTGCCGAGACAGTCATTATTGAAGCCTTAAATGCTCACGATGTAAGGACTGCACAATGGTATCTTGAAAGAAAGGGAGCAAAACGGGGTTATAATCCGTCCATTGAACTAAAGGGCAATACTACAGAGCCTATCACCCTCAATTTCATAGACAAAGAGGGTGATAAGTTCGAGAAGAAAAACAGAGTAAACGATATTGAAGAACCTCTAAGGTCATAAGACTTTAGGGGTTATTTTTTTGAATCTGAATCTAGATATTCATAAAGCTGTAGGAATCAACTACGATGATTTTCTTTACTCAAAGAAACGCTATCTTGTGTGCAAAGGCTCACGAGGTAGCAAGAAGTCATGCACAACCGCACTGAAAATAGTCTACTTTATGATGAAGTATTCGCAGTACAAGCCGAATACCCTTGTGATACGCAAATACTACAACACGCACCGCAATTCAACGAGGGCGCAGCTGATATGGGCGATTGACAAGTTAGGGGTAAGGGATTTGTGGAACATTCCCAAAGGGGAGCTTACCCTTACATTCCGACCGACAGGCCAGCAGATTCTTTTTAGGGGAATGGACGACCCTCAATCTATTACTTCTATTACGGTATCGGACGGTTATTTGTGTTGGTGCTGGCTTGAGGAGTGCTTTCAAATCACAAAGGAAGAGGATTTCAACAAACTGGATATGTCTGTGCGTGGTAAACTGCCGCCGGAACTGTTCCACCAGTTCATTTTGACTTTCAACCCGTGGTCAGATAGGCACTGGCTTAAAGCCCGCTTCTTCGACAATCCCGATGAAAACACGCTTGCAATAACCACAAACTACATGATGAACGAGTTTCTTTCAGAATCCGACATACGCTTGTATGAGATTATGAAAGAGCGTTACCCCCGCCGCTATCGCATAGAGGGCTTAGGCGAATGGGGACTCGCAGAGGGCTTGATTTTCGAGAACTGGCATGAAGAGGACTTCGACATAGAGGAGCTTATAGAGAAGAACAGGAACAAGCGCACTGACAGGGGATTGACGGCGTTCGTTCAGTGCTGCGGAATGGACTTCGGTTATACAGACGAAACTGCATTTACGGCCATGTATGTAGACCGCAAGGATTACAAGATTTATATATATTTCGAGCATTACGAGAAGATGATGGAGAACCGCAAGATTGCGCAAATGCTGATTGACAACGGATTTGGAAACACTATCATCTATGCGGATTCGGAAGACCCACGGACGATAAGGGAACTGCAACTTTTGTCGGTAACAGGAATACGCCCGGTCAAAAAAGGTGCTGGCTCTGTCTTGTCGGGAATACAGAAACTGCAAGATTATGAGATAATCGTACACCCTCGTTGTCAGCATACGATTGAATCATTGTGCAATTATGCGTGGGAGAAAGACCGTCTCAGCGGGGCTATCCTTCCCAAGCCAGAACACGAGTTCAGCCATATTCCCGACAGCATTAGGTATGCTTGTTCTGAAATTTCAAAATTTGGTTTGCAAGTATAATTCGCATTTGCAAAATAAAAAGGCAAGTGCTACAGCTTGCCTTTTGTTCAGTCTGCCAGATATGTAATGAAATATGGACTTTCAAGAATCAAACTGATGTATTTTAATTCATGCAAGATGTTTGAAAGTCCATAGATTTTAATTAAAGTTATTAAATCTTGTATTTTCTGCATAATTCTTCTTGCTAGTTTTTTACAGAAACTAGCAAAACTGATTTATTAGTGAAGATAAGTTGTAGCAATAGTAGAACATCTGTCAAAATCAACCATGCTTATTTTTCCTTCATGCAGCAATTTGCAAAGTCTTGAAAAGCAAGATTTCCAGTTGTGATAGTTCAAGGACAGACCAGAAAAATTAAGCTGAATTCTGTGTGTGTCAGGAAGTGAAAAACCTTCAAAAGTCATTGTCTTAGTCATATTTAGCTCCTTGTTAGAATCTCTCTAACTGATATTATATTACACTATATAATATATTATGTCAAGTGAAAATAAAGAAAATAAAATAATTTATCAAAATATATTGACATTATAAATTAAATAATATATTATAATAGATGTAAGGGAACTTACAAGGAGCAAGAAAATATGGCAGATATGGCAGGATTTGCAACATCAAGAGAAATACAGGAATTGTATTTCAAGTTGAAAGTAACAAAAGACAAAAAAGAACTTGAAAATCCATTTTGTCTTTTTGTATGTGCCAAGGGTTTTTTGAATGGATATGAAACTCTTGAATATCTTGAAAACAAATATTTTAAGGAGTAAGAAAAATGCTTGTAAAAGTATGCAAAACAGACAAAGATATTGATTCTCCCATTGTGTCAGTAAATGTTTCAAAGATTCGGGGAGAGGACGGAAAGGTATTTGTAAACGGAGTTGCTTACCCTTTTGACCATTACTTTTGGGTAAATGATGGTGAGGAAGTTGATTTTATCCAAGAAAAATAATGAATAAAAACAAGGGGCTGAAAAGCCCTTTTTTAATTTGACCGTGCAAATTATGGACTTTAGCTAAATACTGTGATAAACTCAATGTAAATATAGAACCTTGAAGGTCTGTTTAGGTAGCCAATGGAAAACAGTCAGAAACAGACCGAATCAACGATTTTCTCCAGCACATTAAGCCCCGCAACAGTGGCGCAAATCATCACCGACAACGGCAAGAACTCCCCTCAGATTCAGGACATAAAGATGGCAGAAAGGTACTTTGACGGACACTCCGACATAGAGCAGAAAGAGCGTGTCTACTATGACAAGGACGAGAAGAAGCACAACAACCCGGCGGCAAACAACGCTAAGATAAAATCAAACTTTCTCCGTATGCTGGTACAGCAGAAACAGGATTACGGATTTGCAAAGACTTTCATTCTTAAACTTTCAACCGAAAAACAGAACGAGATAGACATTTCCACGGACGAGTACGGCTTGGAGTGGAAGAAATTCTGCGACCGTGTACTTTTCAAGGCTTCCTATCTGCTTTCGGGGCTTGCCGTGAACGGCGGGATTGCATGGGCTTACCTCTGGATTGACGGAAACGGCGAATTGCAGATGAAGGACATTCCCTCAGAGCTTGTCTATCCGGTTTGGCATGACAGGCAGCACACGAAACTTGACAGACTTGTTTACAATTTCCTGCAAGTGAAATACAACTCGGCGACAGCCGACACAGTGGAATATTCCGAATACTGGACTGATTACGAGCGTTATCTTTTCAATGTGTCGAACGGCTATTCAGTAGAGCCGTCATTGAAAGACAGCGAGGGAAATCCGATTTACAGCCACATGACGGAGGGTGAATCATGGGGCAGGATTCCTTTTGTGGTACTGAAAGCGAACGCAGACGAAAAGCCGCTCTTGAATTTCATCAAGGCTCACATTGATTCTTATGAGAAACTTGATTCAAACTCAATCGACAGCCTTGTGGACGACCTTGACCCGCTCCTTGTGTTCCGTGGAATAAGCCCGAATTTGAACGACCTGCTGGAAGCCCGTGAGATTGCGAGGATGACGAGGACAATATCGCTTGATTCTGACGGTGACGCCCATTTCATTCAGGCACAGACGCAGGTTCAGGCATACAACGAGAAATTGCAGGCAATCAAAAAAGACATTTTTAAGTTCGGGTACGGTGTTGACACGCAGGACGCAAGGTTTGGGGGAAATCCGAATCAGCTTGAAATCAAGTCTCTGTACCAGGACTTGGACACATACACGGACGGACTTGAAAGGCAGTTCCAGAACTTCATCGACAGCCTTAAATACTTCTTCGACAGGTGGTATGAGATTACGGGGCGGGGAAGTTTTGAAATTGCGCAGAGTTACAAGGTGCTTGTGAAACTAGACCGCTCGCAGATGATTAACGAATCCGCAAAACTTGACGATTCCGTGAAATTGCAGGGGATTGTCTCTGAAAAGACTTTGCTGGAGCAGATACCGCAGGTGCAGGATGTGGATATGGAGCTTTCACGGCTTGAAGAAGAAAAAAAGGACAAGGAAAAAGAAAACAATCTTTTCAATTTTCCGAATGATTCAGACAATGACAAGAAGACAGTGGAATGAGCGAGAAGAACGAGGACAAGAAAGGGGCGAAGGAATACTCATTTTTCGGGCAGATTTTCGCCGCAATATGGGTAGGCGGGTGGAACGCATTTCAGTTCACGAAAGATATTCTTAACGGAACGCATATTGAGGTTACGGACATTATCTATTCTGGGATAGCGATAGCGGCCTGCTTCTCACCAGTCTATGTGTCTATCCTTTTTGACAAGATTAAGGCTATAAGGTTCGGCGACAAGGAGTAGCCTATGGAAATCACGGAGGATAAGAAAGTGTTACTTGATATACAGGCACAGCTCGGAAGAATTGAAGCACAAAACGCAGCCATTGAGGCGACAAGCACGGCCATAAAAGAGGACATCGCTGAGCTGAAACAGAAAGATGTCGAGGCTGATGAGAAACTTGAAAAAGCCTATGCAAAAGCCATGGACTATGCGAAGACCCGTCAGGACAACATCCGGGATGACTTGCAGCATCAGATTGACAACAACAAGACGCTTATCCTCACGGTAAGCAACAACCTCAGCAGTCTGAATTCAAACATCGAGAAATTCACGAAGGAATGGAAAAAAAGCTTTGAGCAGTCTATCTCTGAGTGGAAAACAGATGTCAATGACAGACTTTCAGCATTGGAGCAGAAAAAAGAAAAAATGCTCGCAAAATGGTATGACCGAATCGTAGATAAAATTATGTGGATTGTCATAATTGCCGTAATAGTCGTCCTGCTGAAATGGCTGAACGCTCCCCCGGAAATTATAAATCAATTACCGCACTAGGAGGAAAAAATGAGCAACGCAATACTAATCACAATCATTATCCTTGTAGCAGTTATTGCGATTCTTTACTTCATTCTGAAAACAACTATGGAAAAACTGTCGCTTTCAAGGATGAAGAATACTGAATACGAATACGCAATCAAGGAACTAAAAAAGGAAAATTCCGCTCTCAAGGACGGTCTGAATTTAAAAGCAAAAATGGAGAAAGAGACGAATGAGAAGATTGATTTTTTGCATACTGGCGATACTGTCGCTAACGCTATTAACGGCCTGTCAAAGCACTCAGGTGATAACGGTTGAGAAGGTTACTGTTCCCGATATTGCCTTCCCTGTCTTTCCTCTTGCAGAGGAAATGACGGACAACAAGGACGGGACTGTAACCGTTCCCTCTGAATGGATTGTGCGGCTCGAAGAGTTCCGCATAAGGTATAAGGCAACGGAAGATTTCTATGACGGATTACGAGAAATCTACGAGAAGTTTTACGAGTAAGATAAGGAGAATGAGAAATGAACGCAAACAAACTTCGGGAAAAATACATCGGCTTGCAGACAAAAATGCTGAAATCGGCTGACGATATAAAACAGTTCGGCGATTACTCTTGCCTTTTCCTTTGTCTCTGCTCGATTGCCGAGGAGTACAACGAATCTCACCACTCAAGATACCGTGTTGACATCCTCGCCGATTACCTGGCTTGCAGAAGCAAGGGATATATCGGAGATGAGTTCTTCGTTAAGGATTCCACGGCGGTGCTTGAGTACCTTACGGGACAGAAGTGGAAGCGTGAGATTATGGAGAAGCTGCCTGACACAGTTCCAGACAATATGTACACCGTGGAGCGGTGGTACAACCAGAAGACAAGGTACACGCATTTCCGAAGGAGATGGGGAGACACCTTGGTTGACAGCAATACCGTGAGGAACGGGAAGCTGACGAATTATTATCTTTTCACGGTTGACCGCTAATCCTCTCTCAGACGAACGAGAAGGGCGTTTTTAGCGTACTTTCGGGGAAAATTGAATAATTATATCAAATATGCGAATTAAGCCGTTTTGACGGCTGAGGAGTTTATATGAGCAAGAAAACATTCAATCTTGTGGTGGGCGTGGCCGGCGGAGTTGCCGCCATTGCAAGTGCTGTAGTTACCTACTTCAATCCGACTTATGCGGTGCAGACTGTGGCCGCAATCGGGGTAGGCTCAACGGCAATCACTGAAATCTGCTCGCTTTTTGTAAAGGCGGCGTAATGGAAAAGGGCTTGCAAGAACAGTATGACATTTACCATTATCGGCGAGACGCCAAGCAAGAAGAATTCACGCATAAACACGAGTAGCGGTCGGAGCTTCCCTAATAAGAATTATGTCCGCTGGCACAGTTCGGCAATAACACAGATTCGGATGCAGGACATAAAGCCAATGCCGATAGGCAAGAGGTTGAGCCTTACGCTCACTTTCTACCACGGTGACATGAAAAGGCGTGATTCCGACAACCAGTGTTCATCAATCCTTGACACATTGATTGACGCTGGGATTATCGCTGACGATAACTGGAAGATTATACCGATTAAACATATCTATGATTCGTTTGACAAAGGAAACGCACGATGCGTAGTGAATATTGAGGAGCTGGACTGAAATGGGGCGCGGTAAAAATCTGAACGGTGCAGAGCCGTGGAAAGAATACGGCTTGACGAAAGGTGCATATTACTACCGAATGAGAAAAGGAATTCCGTTCGATAAACAGTGCAAGCGTGGAAGACCTGGCGATATTGAACTGGCAAAATTAAGGGAAGAATTTGGGGAAGTGAGGAAGGCAGAATACGGAAGGTTCAGCGGTAAGAGTTATGAAAATCCAAAGGAAAAGCTGCTTATGCTTAGGGAAAAATACAAAAACGGAATCCCTGCCGGACTTATCGAAAATTGGATTATGAACTTAGGATAAATAAATGGCAATAGACTTCAAGCCTTTGGATAAGGCGACATTAAACAAGTTCAAGAACAGAACTCAACGCCCAGAAAACAAGGACTACTGGATAGACCGTGCTTTCAAGGCTGAGGAATCTGCCGACAAGACGCAGGCGGAGCTTTTGCGGGATATGGCGAAAGTCTACAGAAAGTCGCTTGCGGAATTGCAGAAGGAGATACAGGCTTTTTACGGACGATATGCGGAAGAAAACGGCTTGACCATGCAGGAAGTCCACAAGAGGCTTGACCCTAAGCAGCTGAAATCTGCCATTGAGGAAATCAAGAGATACTACGAGTTTGCAGACCCGAAGAAAATCGGGAAGAACATGAGCAAGGAATACAGGGATGAATTAAGGCGGTTATCCGCAAGGGCTTATATGTCACGGCTTGAAGAAATCAAGATGCGCCTGAAACATCAGATTATAAGGCTTGCCGCCGAGGAAAGGGAAACATACGAAAAGGCACTCAAAAAGACATATTCGGAAGCACACGCACAGACCGTATACACGATAGACAAGGGGTTGGGATTCTCCGAAGGTTATTCTGCACCTAATGAGGATGTGCTGACAAAAGCCGTCAGTGAGAAATGGCTTGATTCAAACTACTCCGACAGGATATGGCAGGACAAGGGGAAACTCCTGACCTCGATTGAGAATGAGCTTTTAAGCGGAATAGCGCAGGGGCATAATCCCCGGAAGATTGCCGATGTTATGGCAGAAAGATACAATCTCGATTACAAGAACTGCGAGCGGCTGGCACGGACTGAGACAATCCACATTATGAATTCCGCCGCCTATGACAGCTACAAGGAACACGGGATAGAGAAATACCGTTTTGTCTGCGGGCTTGATGAAAGGACTTGCCCGACTTGCGGGGCATTGGACGGCTCTGTACACGACATGAAGTATGCGGAAGAGGGTATTAACTACCCTGTAATTCATCCGAACTGCCGCTGTACGGTTGTTCCAGAGTTTGACGATGAGATTTCAAGGCTGTTCAATGATGACGAGGACACCCGCCTAGCCTATGACGAAGACAGGAATCATTATGATGTTCCCGCCAGCATGACATACACGCAATGGAGGAAAATGGTGGGAGCAGATAAAGAAAATTAGTTTTCCTGCAAGTTGAAACGCTTCTGCAATGATTCGCAGTTTTTTATTTCATTGTCTAAGGCTTCACGAATCTGTCCGATTTCGGGAAAACTTTCAGATTTCTCCCTCAGTGTTTTCATGTAGCCGTTAAGTGCGGCGTTCAGCGTCTCCATCTCGTGGGTGTCCGCAGGTTCTTCGATTGCAACACTTTCAGAGAACGGCTTGCCCGTTTTTTTGTCCACAATCTGCAAGCACAAATCAGCGTCAAGGACATCAAGGACACGCTTCATCTCTGTCAGCTTCCAGTCGGTGCGGTTCATCTTGTTGTAAAGGTTCTGGCTGGTCTGACCTGACAGCTTGGCCAGTTCCTTAAACTGAATCCTGCGTTTGCCGCAAATCGAGCGGATTTCTTCCGGCATATTGAAAGTTTCTATTGTCTTCATGCTAAACCTCGTATAAATAAAATACACTACAAAATATAATGTTTCAATATTTTACAGTGTATTTTATTTGATTTTTTATTCTTATTCTTTTCTTTTTCTGTTTTCTTCAAAGAGTTTTTGAAATTCTGCAATCAAAACTTTATCATCTGTATGGATTGAAAAAGCGTTTGAGTATTCTTTGAAATTGCCACATATAGAAGCACAATTTTTATACTTTTCCATTGCTTCTTTTGTTGTCCAGGTTGGATTTTCTGAAATAAAAGAAAAATCTTCTAAAGTGTATTTTTCTAGTTTTTCTCTGATATTTTCCAAAGTTCCACCATAACAAATTTCTGTCATTTTCTGCTCCCTGCTGATTTTTAAGGGAATCAGCTAAACCCATGTTTTTTTCAGTAGTTGAAATCAGTTACAAGGCATCTTGCTAGTGAATATTTGAATTCAGTTGAATTTGTAGGTCTGATAATGTTTTTCCCTAAAGTTGAGCCATTTTCATAGACTACCATGCAGAAATTATCATCTTGTTTGAAAAGGACATATTCAGAATTATTTTTCTTTATATGCTTCTGCTCCTTCTCAATTTCTGCCATTAAAGAATCAAGTTTATTGACTTCTTCTTCAATGGCATTTTCCAAAGTGTCATAATCATATTTGACAAATATATAGGTATTGCCACCTTCAAGAATCTCACCACTTGCAGAATCATAGTCTATTGACTGAAATTTCTTGCAAACATTCTCAATGGCTTTTCTGTCAGCTTTCATGTCTTTGATTGTAATTTCTGCCCTGTCAGAATATCCACAATAGCCACCTCTTACAGATACCTGTTTTGAGTTGTAACCTAATTTTTTGAGTTCAGCCCTCATTGCTGCACATTTTTCTTTTATTGTCATATTTAGCTCCTTGTTAGAATCTCTCTAACTGATATTATATTACACTATATAATATATTATGTCAAGTAAAAAATAAAATAATATACAAAAAATAAAAATAAAGTTTACAAATATAAAAATAATTTAATTATTTATATTGACACAATAAATTATATAATGTAATATAGAATCATGGAGCAAGGGAAAGACCTTGCAAGGAGCTAGAATGGAATAGAGCAACTTATTGAATTTTTGGAAAACTAGGGGATGATTAACTGGATAATTTGCCCGTGTGAATTATCTTGCATTTTTCGCAAATGTGATTTATATTGTTTTTAGAAGCTGTAAGCTCATAGATTATTCTATGGGCTTTTTGTCTTTTAAAGGGGATAAAGTGGAAAACTGGTTCAGATGTCCGAAATGTAACAAGCCGCTCTTGAAAATCACAGAAAAAAGCATTGTGAAGAATGAAATCTATTGCAGGTGCTGCAAGACTTCCTTTGATGTTGATATTGAGGGCTTGAAAATCAACAAGGCAGAGAAGAAGGTAAAGACGGCTTAATGCTTGCCATAAAAGCATGGCACCGCAGGTTGGGGAAGTGGCTATCCCGTGAGTTTCATTCGCTCAATGTCGGCGGTTCGATTCCGTCACCTGCTATAAGCGTGAAAACGCAATATTCCTTAAAGGAGCAAAATCACTATGGAAGAACAGAATCCACAGGCAACCGCAACGCCAGCGGACAATGGCGGCACAAACACACCTGCCAACACTCCGGCAGAAAATACACAGACAAAAGGAGCGGAAAATCAGCCTTACAAGACTTTTGCGACACAGGAAGAATTCGACCGACATTCAGCCGGAATCCTCAACAGTGCGCAGAAGAAAGCCGAAAAAGAGCTTCTTTCCCTGCTGGGTCTCAAACCCGATGAAAAGGACAAGCTCGCAAAGTTCAAGGAAGCCTATGACGCTACTTTGAGCGAATCGGAGAAAAAGGCGAAGGAACTGGAGACGCTTACCGCCGAATCAACGGCACTTAAAGCAAGCGTGGCCGAAAAGGACGCTATCATTGCCGCCATTACGAAATCTACAGGCAAGAAAGCGGAAGATGTGTTGAAGTTCGTCAAAATGGCAAAAGGTCTTGTTGACGAGAACACGACTATGGAGCAGGCGTTGGAGCAGGTCTTCTCAATGGCGACCGCCACGGAGACACAGAAACCGACACCGCAGGGAACGCCCCCGGCTGAAAATGCTGACAACGCTCCCGAAGAAAACCCTTTCAAGACAGGAAACCTTACAGAGCAGGGAAAACTTTTCAAGGCTGACCCCGAAAAAGCAAGGCGGCTGTACAAGGAAGCAAAGAAAAAAGAAGCTCCGTTTTAACAAGTAAACAACAGGCGATAGAATCTGCAAGGTCTGCCCGAAAAACAAGGAGAAAGCCGAATGGCAGACAAAGTAACAAAAATTGAAGATGTGATTGTTCCTGAACTTTTTACACAGTATGTTCTGGAAGAAACTACAGAGAAATCTGAAATCGTAGCATCTGGAGCGGTTGAGAACAATCCGCTTCTTGACAACATGGTATCAGGCGGCGGAGCGGTAACGTTCACAATGCCTAAATGGGATGATTTGGACGGAACTTCTGACGTATTCACGGACAAGAAGGAAAGCCAGACAAAGAAAGTTGTCTCACATCCAGAAGTGGGCGTTAAGCTTTTGCGCGAATCAAGCTGGGGATTCCATGACCTTGCTGCATCGTTCTCCGCTGATGACCCTGCGAGAGATTTTGCGGCAAAAGTCGGAAAATGGTGGAGACGTGACGAAAAGCGGAATCTTATTGCAATTCTTGGCGGTCTTGTTGACAGTTCTGACGCTGATATTACAAGGAGCTTCAAGGATAATCATGTTCTTGACATTACAAATGACAGTAAGACAAAGATTGACGCAAAATCTATTCTTGACACAAAACAGCTTATGGGCGATGCCGCTGACGACCTCTCTTTGATTTATATGCACTCGGCTGTTTTCACTGAACTTCAGAAACAGCAGCTGATTGTATATACAGAACCGGCAACAGCAAAGATTAAGATGCCTACATATCTTGGTTATGCGGTTATCTGTGATGATTCCGCTCCTGTTGATGTCGGTGCTGGCGGTACAAAGGGGGTTTACACAGTCACTCTTGGCGGTACTGTTACAGAAAATGATGTAATTACAGTTGCAGGAGTTTCTTATACTGTAAAAGCTGCCGATAATACACTGGCAAAAGTCGCATCTGGTCTTGCCGCCGCATTGCAGTCTGCTCCATCTGTTACAAGAGTGTTTACAGTAACCGTAAGCGGTGCTGTCATTACCTTTACACAGGTTTTTGCAGGAAAGGGAGCACAGCCATCTGCAAGCGTTTCTGCCAATGCAACAGAAACCGCAACAGCCGCAACAACTACAGCAGGAGTCGCTGGTGTAGACCAATTTACTACATTCCTTCTTGCAAGGGGAAGTTTCCAGCGTGGTACTGGTACTCCTCCAGGATTCGTAGCAACGGAAACAAAGCGTGATGCCGATATTGCAACAACAAAGATTTATACAAGACAGGCAAAAATCCTTCACCCGAAAGGAATGTCGTGGGATGCAAGGGCTTCTGACCTGACTTATGAGACACCGCTTGATTCAGAGCTTTCAAACGGAGCTTTCTGGAAACTGGCCGCTACAGAACTGAAGAAAGTAGGTATTGTGGCATTAAAGCATACGCTCTAAGGGATTCGTCGTATGGTAACGGAATACAACAAAAACATTATCATGCGGCGCAGAATGGAAGCGGCCGAAGCAGCTGAAAGGCTTGAAGCCGCTGAGAAAGAAGCGCTGAACAAAGTAGCTGAATCAGTTGTCAAGAAAAACTTGACGACTGAACAGACATCGGAAGTCTCAACGGAAACAAAACCGAAAAAGACTGACGCTGAGAAGCTGAAAAAAGGGAAGAAGTAGGAATGGACGGAACGGAAGCGGGATTTGACTTTCTCTCAACGGTAAAGGTGCTTTTGGGAATCACTGACGACACCAAAGACACGGAGCTGAATGTTTATGTCGATATGACGAAACAGACAGTCCTCAATTACTGCAACCGTTCCGACCTGCCCGAAGCACTCAACTACACCCTTTGCCAGATGACCGCCGACACATACCGTGACTTGACCGCCTCAAACACGAGGGGCGAGGTTGCGGGAAATGTCGGCTCTATTTCAGAGGACGGGCGGAGCGTGTCGTTCACGAACGGAACGGAATTCAAGACCGCAATCGAGGACAGGGTAACACGCACGACCGAGCTGAACCGATACAAGAAACTTTACAGATTGGAAGATTAAGATATGAGCAACAAGTCTGCAAGGCGTTACGGAGTGCCATACAAGGGAAGCAAGAACCAGATAGCCGAATGGGTGTACTCCCACTTCCCGAAAGCGACAAATTTCTATGACCTCTTTACAGGCGGCTGTGCGATAACGCAAGTCGCCCTTGTGAAATCTGAATACAGTAACTATTTCTGCAACGACATTGACGGAGACGGCATAAGGCTTTTTCTTGACGCAATACACGGAAAATATGCGAATGAGAAACGGTGGATAAGCAGGGAAGATTTTTTCAGGCTGAAAGATTCAGACCCTTATGTCCGCTACTGCTGGAGCTTCGGGAATAGCGGCGACGCTTATCTTTACTCGAAAGAAGTTGAGCCGTGGAAAAAAGCCCTGCACTATGCCCGTGTCCTCAATGATTTTTCGCTTTTGGAAGCGTTCGGTATAAAGACCGATAAAGCCGACAGAATCACGGTAGCTAAAAATGCGGACGAATGGAAGAATAAATATA
This sequence comes from uncultured Treponema sp., assembly GCA_937915735.1. GTDB lineage: Bacteria > Spirochaetota > Spirochaetia > Treponematales > Treponemataceae > Treponema_D. Next base: position 370 of record CALGGS010000228.1, on the reverse strand, counting down.
TTGTCTGGTACTGCAAGGAGGTTCTGCGCTCTTCCCTTGATGTCCTTGAGTTGCAGAAAAACCTTGAAGAAAGAATTAAACGCAATTCAGAGGAACTGAGGGCATATCTGGTTGACGGCTTAAAGAAGGCAGGAAAACGCCCGTGCGATGTAGACCGCTATTTAGGAACTAACGGCATGGCAGGACATTATTTCGGGAAAAGCCAGTGGGAGTTCCCTACAAGGGAGGTTTATGTAAAATTGCAGTCTTTTTTAGTCCTTCCGCTTGGATATGAAAAAATCTACGGGTTGCAGGAATTATTGGAAAGGCTGCAAAGTCTGGAAAGGCTGCAAAGTCTGGAAAGTCTGGAAAGGCTGCAAAGTCTGGAAAG
>CALGGS010000227.1 GCA_937915735.1 uncultured Treponema sp. | reverse complement strand
TCATGCTCTCCACCCGGTAATTGTCACGGCCCAAAAGCTTTCCGTCCCGGATTTTAAGCACCGTAAAGCTGACCAGCTCACCTTCACGCCAGTGGGCTATGTAATCCCTGTCCTCGCTTGAAAAGCCTTCGACTATGTTCTGGTTCTGCATAATCGTAAGGGCACGAAGCCCATCCCGCAAGCGGGCAGCCTTCTCAAAGTTCAGGGCGGCGGCCGCTTCCTTCATTTTGGCGGTGATTTTAAGCTCTGTTTCGTTTCCCTTTCCTTCGAGCAAATCCTTAATCTCTTCAATGTAGACGGCATAGCTTTCCTTGTCGATTTTTGAGCAGCAGGGAGCCTTGCACTGTCCGATGTGATAATACATGCATGGTGCCTCCCTTTTTTTGAAGGTTCTGCAATGGCGGACAGGGTAGACCTTGTAAAGGCTGTCGATGAAAGTGTCGAGGGCGCTGGCATCCGGAAAGGGACCGAAATAAAGCGAGCCGTCTCCCCGTTTTACTTGCCTTGTCTTATAAAAGCGGGGAAAATCTTCCTTCGTGATTTTTAAAACCGGGTAGCTTTTTCCGTCTTTCAGCTGAATGTTGTAACGGGGCGTATATTTTTTGATTAAGTTGTTTTCGAGCAAAAAGGCTTCGTATTCGTTTGCCGTCGTGATGTATTCGATTGAAACGGCGTTGGAGACTAGAAGCTCCGTTTTTATTGCCCGCTCGCCAGAAAAATAGGATGAGAGGCGGTTTTTGAGATTTTTCGCTTTTCCGACATAAATTACTGTTTCTTCGCTGTTTCGCCAGAGATAAACTCCGCTTGAAGAGGGTGCCCGACGGGCTGTTTCGTGAAGCTTTTCGTATGCGGGATTTTGTTTTGCAGTCATAATATTATTTTATGTAAAGCACGACCTTCATTCCGTCCCTTGTATAGGCGGATGAGCTTGTAAAATTCAGGGTGAGTTTTTCAATCCCGCTTGGAATTTGGCCGTAATAATGCAAGGTCATTCCCCAGGTGGCAGGAAGGTCTAAGGTTACCCCGCTTTTTAAGATTACAGGCCCGTAGTAAGTGTAGGCAGAAGAAATGTCGTCGTAATAGCCGGCCGAGCTCATATATTTTTTGTAGCCTGATGTTCCGTAGCTCCCGAACAAATTTATGGCCGTCATCGGGTATTTGTAGTTCGTATAGCCGTCAGAATATGTAAGCTTTTGACTTGCCGCTTTATTGAAGGTGTAGTCTGAGTCGCCGAGACAGGCTTTTACGAACTGGGCGAATAAATCATCAAAGTCGTAATCTGTTCCGTTCAGGGAATTTACGGCTTTTACAAAACATTCGTTGTTTACATAGTCATTTTCCATCATCTGCTGAAGGAGGGCTGCTCCTCCGTATTGACGGCAGAGCCATGAGCCGAAGGCGTAAGCGTTTGCGTAAGATGCAGAACCTGCTCCCCAAGAGCGGATGCCCGAATTCATATAGTAAAGCTCGAATTCCGGCAGCCGTCCCTTTGGCGAATCTTTGTCAGCAAGGCCAAGATAGCTTTGCATCATATCTTCGCAGAGCATGGAAAGCATTTCGTTAAAGTTCGTGTCAGATTCCCCCTCACCCTCAAAATATAAATCTTTTTGCGCGAAGTGAATCATGTGCTGGAATTCGTGTGCTAGAGTTGAGATAACCGTGTCAAAACTGTCGATAGCGGCGTAGGAATCGATGTAAAAATATTTCCCCTCGTTTGAGTGCTCTGCTCCCTCAAAAGCCGCAGAATAATAATCTCCCGACCAGAAAAATCCGAGAACATCTTTTCTAGTCGTGTCTCCGTATAAATCATAAATTACGATGTTGATTTTGCTTCCCGTGTCACAGACTTCATCTAAGTCGCTGTATAAAAAGCCTTCTGTTTCGGAGTAATCGTCCAAAAGCCCGTTGAATTCGTAGCCGAAAACATTTGTAATCAGCGGATAGAGGGATTCGAATTTGGCGGCAATTTTTTCTGCCCTTGAGCTGTTGATTTTTCCGTCAGCTTCTGTTCCGTCCGTGTAATAATCGTCGATAACCCAGACATTGCAAGTGTCATTGTATGCCCGTAAAGTTCCGGGAACTCCGTCGGTGTAGACATCGTTTCCGCCAGAGTTCTTTCCGGTTACGATGTTAAAAGTTTTTGCCGTGCTTCCGACCTCATAAGATAAAATCTGAGATTTTGCAGGCCTTGAAAGACTGTCCGTTGCGCTCGCGCTTCGTGAAAAGTTCCGTGGCTTTTTCGGCTTAAAAGCGAAGTGAGCGGTGTGAGTGTCTGAATCTGAGTTAAAAAATGGAAGCTCTAAGTCTTCATAAGAGTCTTCAAAAGAATTTGAGCTTAAAGCGGCAGAACGAAAGTCAATAATTTCGTCGAAGGCGCTTGAAGAGGCTGGATATTTTACATATTTTGAGTCGATGATGCTGTCTGATGTATTAACTAAGGCGTAATAAAGCTTTTTTCCGCCTAACTCGCCGGAAATGGTAACGGAACTGATGTCGCTGCCAACTACGAAGCTGTTATTTGAAGTTCTCCAGTGCCAAGTATCTTCTGTGTCAGGAATTATTTCGAATTCATCAAGAAACTCACAGCCAAAGAAAAAAAAAGCGAATAAAGCCAAAAGTACAGAATAAAACTTTTTCATATAAAACTCCTCGGAATACAAGAAGTTTATCATTTTTCCAGTGCAAACGCAAACAACAAGGGCTTAAGTCTCCTTCAATTTTTTTCGATAATGAAACTATAGGTCTCTTTATGAAAAAAATTAGTTTGTTAGAAAAGATTTCTCAATTCTGTTCGCTATCCATCGCTTCAGGTAAAATGCCAGCGGCTTTAATTTTTGCGATTTTCATTTCCCTTTGTTCCTTGTCCGCAACTCCAAAAACTCTGCTTCTTGGCGGAGAAAAAGGCTGGGACGAATTTTATTTGAGCGAGGGCGTCGTTGTCGGAAAGAAAAACGGTCAGTTCGGATATGATGCGATTGAGCTTTCTACAAGAACGACCTCTGCAAATTACACGACTGATTTACTCCTGACCTTTGATGATAACAGGGAGCTAGTTGACGAGACCGGAAATTACTCTGTAACGCAGAACAACTTGCTTTATACGGAAGACGCGGTGAAGGGCGAGGGGGCGGCTTTGAGCCGTGGAAACAAAAAGGGGCTTACTTTAAGCGGAAATGACTCCTCACTTTTCGGAAATTCAGGCTTTGTCGGCTCATTTACGATTGAATTCTATCTTTGTCCGTCCTTGGCTGAAAACGGCGAGATGGTTTTTTCCTGGCGCTCGTCCTTAAATGACGACATCCGCTCTGAATACCAGATGATTACGGCGTCTTTTTACAACAATCATCTTGAATGGGCTTTTAATAATATTTTCGTAGGCTTTAAGGCAAAAGAGCTTCACATTTCTGGCTTTAATACGATTGTCCCGAAAAAATGGGCAAGACACACTATTTCTTTTGATGACGAGACAGGACTCCTTGAATATCTTGTTGACGGAAGAACCGAGGCTCTCGTTTTCGTAACAAAAACCGGTCATGAAAACGGAACTATCTGCTATCCGCTTCTTGGCGTAAAGGCCGGCTTGGAGCTTTGCCCTGATTATGTCGGAAAAATCGACAATTTTAAGATTTCTCGCGTTGCCACAAACAGATACAGCCGGGATATCCTTGTGACCGGAAACGAAAAATACAAGGTTTCTGGCGGAAAATTCATTACGAAGCCTCTTTTAGTGAGTCAGTCTGCAAAGATTGAGAAAATCGACACTCTTATGAGCCTTCCTCTTCAGACAGACATCCGTTTTTACATCAGAAGCGGAGACAACTGCTACGGCTGGACAGACTCTTATCCTCAATGGAAAGAGGTCGTTCCTGGTGAAAAGATAGACGATGTAAAAGGTCTTTACTTCCAGATGATGGCAGAATTTTTGCCTGACGGGGCTGGAAAAGCTACTCCTCGGCTTACCGAAGTCACGATAAAATATGACGAGCTTCCGGAGCCTCTGCCTCCTTTCAATGTTGTCGCTCAAGCCGGAGACGGAACTGTCCGGCTTTCATGGAGCTACTCTGTTGACGACAATGCGGGTGGCTACTATGTCTACTACGGAAACAGGCCTGGTGAATATCTCGGCCGAATCGCAGTGCAGGGAAGCTCTCCAATCAATGTTGGAAATGTCACCGAAACGACTCTTACGGGGCTTGAAAACGGAAGAATCTACTATTTTGCCGTAAGCGCCTACTCAAAGGCAGATGGCAGAATCAACGGCACTCTTTCAAAAGAAGTCTTTGCGCGCCCCAGTTCCCGCCTGGGGAAAAAATAGAATCTTGTTCCCTAAATATTGCTTTTAGCCCAGGTTCTCGGGCTTTTGCCGGTGTTTTTCTTGAAGACATTTGAAAAATAATTCCCGTTTTGAAAGCCTAACCGCTCGGCTATTTCTGAGAGCGTTAGGTGTCCCTCCAAAAGCATTGTTTTTGCCTGCTCAATCTTAAGCTTTTCGTGCAGAGCCTGAACGGTGTAGCCCGTCAGGTTTTTTGACTGTCTGATGAGCTTTGTCTTGTTCATTCCAAAATCCTTCGTCATTTTATCTAAATCCGTTTTTTCTGAAATATGCTCCAAAAGGTAAGCCGTCAGCTTTTGGGCTGTGAGCTTTCCGCCCTGAGAAAGAAGATTTTCACTTTGCTTCTCAAAAATTCCCTGAATCGGTTTTCTCTCCAGAATCTTAGCCCTTTCCTGCGTACGGCCTTCTTTTATATAAAGATTATAAAGTGCATGACACAAAAGAACCCTGACACTGTCGTACAAGGCCATATTCCGCGTTTTCATCTGTAAGAAAGCAAAACCAAAATACCTGTCCGAGTAATGTAAAATCTCAAGGACTAAAGAATATCTCGTGTTTTTCGGGAAAAAAGCCTTTGGAAAAAGCTCTTCGCTCGTCACCTTGTAGGGAAGCTTTTCCTTCTCGTTTTCTGGTAAATCTGGCAGGACAAGGCAAACGCGGCTTTCTTCCAAATCTGAAGTCATATTGTCACTCAAAGAAAGGATTATTCCGGGAATTCCCAGGTCAGAAAGGTGAGTTCTGAGAGAAGTCTGCATTTCAAGACCACTGGAAACCGAGGCAAAATCCATTGCCGCCTGAGTGATGTTATTGAAGATATAAGAGCTGTCCCTTTGTGCAATACGCTCATAATCTGAAGTTACCGAGCACAGAACCCTAAGCTGACTTAAAATATTTTCGATATGAGCTTTCTGATTTTCGTCATTCGGGCAGAGCTTTAGGAGCGCAAAACGAAGGAGAGTGACTTTGTGCTGGCAGTCTGTTTCGTTAAAATGGCGTCCCCGCTCTCCGCCTAAAAACTTGCGGAACCACTGCAGCGTTCTTGGAATTTCAAGCTTTTCGTATAAATCTGTGAAAATTGCGTCAACAAGGGACATTTTTCTTTCGTGGCTTTCTTTTGGGAAAATCTGATTTATCCTTGTGAACAAAAATTCCCGCCCTTCTTCCTCACTTGCATTTGGTGAAAGGGAATTTGGAAGAGAGCTTTTGCTGCTTGTTGAGCAGCGGAGAATCTCCCCCTCGAAGCAGCCACAGCTTTCCCGCACCACAAGAGAAGTCGGAATCTTTGTGATTTTCGGGGCTAGTTTCGGATTCATAATCTGATTTATTAAAAGCTCCACCGCCATATAGCCCCGCCTGAAATATTCAAGGTCAATGGTCGTGACGGGAATTTCACAGGTTATGCCCTGATACTGATTGTTAAAGCCGGTGACGGCGACATCTTCTGGAACGGAAATTCCGTTTTTCTGAAGCTCTTTTATGAGAATTGAGGCGATAATGTCGCTTGAAGTTATGATTGCTTCTATTTTTTTGTCAGATTTCTCATTTTGATTAAAATTTTGCCGAATGATTTCTTCTGTAGTACGAACGATGTCGCTTTCTGAAAGTGAATGTGCCGTAAAAATTTTGCAGTCATCAGCTTTTAGTGAGAATTTTTCGAGAGCCTGTCTGAATGATTCAAGACGCTCCGTGTGCGGACGGGAAAACTCGCAGCCGAAAAAAGCGATTTTTTTGTAGCCATGGACTTTGACCAGATGCTCGAATATAAGCTCCATTGAAAGCGAGTTGTCAATTCTCAGGGAGGAGACGCCCGGGATGTCGAGATATCCGATGTCAACCATCGGAAGGGGAGAAAGGGCTGAAAATTTTTCGATAATTTGCTCGTTTGAAAGGTATGGAGCTAAGGAAGACGCCCAGGTTATAACTCCGTCTACAAGGGGCGCTTTCATAAAACGGAATTTTTTCTGAAAATGAGCGAGAAAATTCATATCGTCAAAAAGAGAATATTTGACAGCCTCGCACATGTTTATGAAATTTATGTCGTAATCTTCACAGGCACGGACAATTCCCGCTATATATTCCTGGCCAATGAAGGAGCGGAAGTCTGCTATGCCCGTAAACGCAATAGTGAGTCTGTTGTACCCCCCCCGTATACTTTACGCTTGTGTAGGTATTCTCGTCTTTTCGTAATTTCTGGATTCATAAATAATATTATATATTAAAAAGACAAAATATTGTATAAAATTTATAGCATTTAAACGACAGAAGCCTTTTTCTGCAAGTATAAGATTTTAACTTCTGGCAAATTCAAAAGTCGGAATTAAGGTTAATATTTTATAGATTTTGCAATATTCCGTATAAAAAAGGCTGAAAATCATATTTTTAAATTAATCTTACAAAAAAAGTCTAAAATCTCAAATAAAGAAAATTTATATTTTGAATATCGGCTAACCGACTTCGCCAATAAAATAACCTAAATGATATAGTCGGGAATTTCGCAATTTTTTAAAGACTTGCAATTTTCTGACTACAAACAAAAAAAGTCTTATAGAAATGTCAAAAATGGAGGATTTCTATGAAAAAACAAAAGTTTAGGGGACTTGCCTCAAAAGCTCTTGCTCTTGACGGCGGGACTTCTTGTTTTTGGAGCAATCAGCTGCTCTAACGGGGACGATGATAATAACAATGAGCCCAAAATTACAGACTCTGGCGTTATCTCTATCACGGCTCCTACCACAGCCGGCGCGGTAACATTGGTGGCAGATTCAAATCCTGCAACCAAACTCTACGAAGGAACTTCTGTACAGGAAGCCTTGGAAGTCTTGATGAATGACACTTACAAGGCTTCAACAGACAGCTTTACTATCAGCGTAGCAAGCGGCACTTACAATGAAATGCTTTTCTATACTGGTAGCGCTACCATCAACATCGTGGGTACTGGCACAGCTCAGTATGGTACCGATGTTTTGATTAAATATTCAAACTCTGGTAACTCAGATGCAATGAAAGAGCTTGCTAATGCTCACGGCGTTACAAGCGGATATTTCCGTGGTTCAAACCGCTTTGACGGAAAGGTAAACCTTGTCCTCAAGAATATTACCCTGCAGAACTCTTACAGCCGCTCAGCAAATGACGGCTCTTCAACACAGGCAGAGGCTCTTGTCTTCTCTTCAACAGGTAATTTGATTGCTTACAATTCAACTTTCCTGAGCCATCAGGACACCCTCTACCTCGGACAGAAAGGCGGACGCATGTGGTTCTACAAGGACTATATCTCAGGCGATGTTGACTTTATCTGGGGTTACATGGATGTCGCTCTCTTTGAAGAGTGCTCTATCTACTGCCGTGGTGATGAGGCAACAAAGTCTTACATCTTCGCTTCACGCTCTATGGATACGGACGCTGTAAACAAGGGTATTGTTGTCTACAACTGTAATGTAGAAGTTGCCGACGGCGTGACCATGTGGTACGGACGCAACTCAGGAAGCGACACAACAGCTGCATTCCTTAACAACACCATTACAGGTAAAGGAAGTCTTAATGCAAACTTGTATCAGTCTGCTCCACTCTCTTATGTAGAAGATGTTGCGGGTGACCTTGCTCTTGGTTACAAAGATTACAACAATACAATGAACGGTACTCTGGTTGACACTTCAAGCCGCCTTGCACGGACAGGTGCATTGAGCGAGCGTGTCGCAAAGCGCGAGTACAACGGCCGCTATGCAATTCTTAACCGCGGATACTCAACAACAAATGAAGCATATGTAACTGGTACAAAATGGGATATCTCTGCTTACGAAGAAGAATTTGGCGCAACAGAAGATACATCTAACACAAACATCTATGTTGACCCTGTCTATGCAAAGAATGTTGTCGGTGGAAACACTGTACAGCTCACTCCATCAAGCGATGCAGAAGGTCTTACATATAATTACGCTTCAAGCGACACAAGCCTTGCCACTGTTGATGCAAATGGTCTTGTAACGACAGTCGCAGGAGCAGACGGAACAGTTGTAATCACCGTAACAGCTTCTAACGGAAGCACAGACACAATGAGCGTGAAAGTAATTCCTGTTGAAATCCCTGCGACAGCGGTAAAAGTGGCTCTTGCGGACACGAGCGTCGCAAAGTACGGCGTTACAACTGCTACCGTAACCTTCGAGCCTGCTGACACTTCTGACCAGACTTTCACTCTTACAAGCGCTGACTCAAATGTTCTGCTCTACGACACAGCCAACTCAAAACTTGCATCAAGCACAACTGTAGAAGCTTCTGACGGAACTGCAACAGTTTCTGTCTGGGTCGGCGGAGATGTAACAAACGCAACATTGACTGCAAAATCAACTGTTTACGAAAGTGCGACTGCCGGAACAGCAACCGTTTCTACAACAGCAGGTGCTGTAACTTGGGGCGACACTTGTGCATGGCGTATGGGAACTGACATTCAGGGTTCAGGTAGCCCGAAAGTTGGAACATATGGCATTTACGATGGATTGGTAATCGATTCTGAAGCTAGTGACAATGATTTGATTTCTACTATCGGAAAGATGAGTCTTAAGACCAACAGCAAGATGCAGACAAGAAATGTAACGCTCTACATCCCTGTTGAAGGTGCGTCAACTGTTACAATCAACATGGCTTCTGCCTTTGCATCCACAGATGATGCTTACTTCAGCGTTGGAAGCGAATCATCTTCAAGCTTTACTGCAAATGATGACAATACTGTTTATACCTACACCTACGACGGAAGCACAACTGGCATCGTACTTGGAAGTGCCATCACTCCGACAGGTAATTTGCAGAAGCAGGCAGGCGACGGCATCTCTACAAACGGCAAATACCTTAAGGTAAATGTTGTTGGCGGCGACCGCTATATCAAGACTATCGATGTCGTAAAGACTGGTGAATTTACAGCAACATGGGATGAAACAACTCAGACTGGTGCAAGCGGAACGTATGCTTTTGGTGATTCAACTTACATCACAGACAGCACAACAGGTGCTTATGCTTCTTCTGACGGCTTTGTAACCGGAACTGGTCTTACCGCTGACGGAAAAGGACACGGTTATGCGGTTGCTGCTGACAGCACAGTTACCATTCATGTAGCTGGCATAACACAGATTGATGTGCTTGGCTGTCAATACGGTAATGGTGCCGCATTTACTGCTGCTGTTGGAGATACAACTCTTGCAACAGTCTCAAGCTGCAATGCTTCAACAGACGGTGGCGTTGGCGCAACATTCTACTACACAAGTGATGAAGAAGCAGACATCGTGATTACATTCAGCGGTGCAGGCTGGGTACACGGTATTAAGGTTACTGCACTGGACAGCTTCACTTTTGTATCAAGCATCAGCATTTCTGGTGAAAGCGAAGTGACTGAGGGAAAAACAATCACGCTGACAGCTTCGGTTTCTCCGGAGGAGGCTGTTGTAACAGCTGTGTCATGGTCTTCGTCAAACGATGACTATGCAACTGTTGATTCTGACGGCGTCGTTACCGGTGTTTCGGCAGGAAATGTAACAATCACGGCGACTGCTACAGACGGAAGTGGCGTAACCGCTACAAAAGAAATTACCGTAAATGCTCAGACTGTCGATATTTCAATTGCGTATGCCACAAACTCATATACATTGGATTTGAACGGTTCTGCTAGCGGAACGAACGAGCTTACTGTTTCCGGGGACAATGCTTCTGATGCTTCTGTCAGCTATGAAAGCTCAGACAGCACTGTTGCAACTGTCAATGCTTCAACTGGTGAAGTAACTGCTGTCGCTATCGGTATTGCGACAATCACCGCTACTGAATCTGCTACTGCAAAAACTGCAACCTACAGTTTGATTGTAAAAGATACGACTGCAGAAAACTCTTATAGTGTAGCTTTCACTACACTTTCAAGTGTTACGAGCAGCGGAACATATGACTTCGGAAAATTCTCTACATCTAGCGCAAAATTCCATAGTGCAAATTACGGTTGGATTTGGGGGGCGAACGGAACCTTGTCGGTTTCTGTTACAGGCTCCGCTGTAATTACGCTGTATAATTCTTACTCTGCCTCAGGTTGCTCAATTTCAGTTGCTTCAAGTGATACGACGGGAACGCTATCTGCTTCTACCTTAACTGCTAGTTCTGGTGACCATAAATCTTCGCCAGAGGAATTATCCGTAACTTATACTGCGGGAGATAGCGGCGCTGCAACGATTACCTTTACGATGGGAAGTGGAAATCAGTATTTCTCAAAGGTTGCTGTAACTGATGCATCGTATTCATCAACAGTTTCCGCAGATGCCCTGTTTGACTTTAGAACAATGTTTGCATCTCTTCCAACAACCGGCAGTGCTGCTTCTGGCAGTATAAAAGCTGACGGCGGCGAGATTGCATACAGCGCAATGTATTACAAAGATACAACACACGGCGCCTACATGTATAAAACGAGCACAATCAGCTTTACTGTAAGCGGTGCATGTACTATTTATCTTGGTAAAGATTCTTTCAATGGTGCTACATACACAATCGCTGCTGTTGATGCAGAAAGCGCAGATTTGTCATCATCTCTCAGTGCAACAACAGTCGACGCAGGAATTCAGAATACGGATTCTGCGGCAACTCTTGCAGGCGATGCTACAGATTTGACAGCAGATGGTGCCGCTGCAGTAAGTTTCAATTATACAGGAACAAAAGCTGCAACAATTACTCTCTCTGTTACTGGAGCAGCTACAACAAACTATCTGCCGGCAATGCAGGTTGTATTTGGTGAGTAACTAAACTAATTCTCTTGCTGCACAGATTCTGTACGGCAACAGCCCCCCCCGCCGTGCAGGCAGTTCGCTTACGCTGCGGGGGCTCTCTTTTATGTGCAAGAAACATTGCGCTTGATTTTTTCGCGAATCACGCTATAATAAAAATAAAGAGGGAATCCACAGCACTGTGGCTCGCCTCGGTTAGGTTATTAGAGCCTACCCAGACTTTTGCCGGTTGGGTAGGCTTTGTTTTTACCTTTTACAAGAATATCTTGAAGAGGTTGAGCGCATCTATAATCAAGCCAATAATCGCAATGCAAAGCATAGCTTTTTCGTAATTTGTCATATCAGCGCAGTCCTCCCATTCAATAAAATGAGAGACAAGCCACCCTGTGCCATGAATTCCCAATACTTGTATTTTATATTGTAGATGTATGCCTGTCAATATTTCTATTAATTTGTAAAGTGTCGCTTGCTGATAATATTGGATTTTCTGCAAAGGAACTCAGTGATTTGTGCAAAGTTGCAAATGAGAATAAGGATAAGATCAAGGAGGCATGGAATGAATTTTTCAAAAGAAACAGCAAGAGCAAATAAAGTCTGGTTTGACTCGGACAATCTTTGGATTTTGTTTGTGGATGGACGGCAGCTTTCTGTTCCTAAATCTTTTTTTCCTTCATTTGCGAATGCTACAGAAGAGCAGCTTTCTCAGTATGAATTAAGCGGTGGAGGAATAGGCATTCACTGGGATTCTTTAGACGAAGATTTATATGTACCGAATCTGTTAATTAATACAAATATGCAATTAGAAAATAAATATGCTTGACAACAGCTTTCCCGTGTCGGTTGACATTTCGGGAGAATGTGGTATATTTATGAATAAGAGGAGGTTCACATGAAAAAGTACGCGAAGCCTACGACTGGCGCATTTGTATTGAATTCGTCTATGGCCGAACTTTTTTTTAAAGGAAATCATGTCACCTCTAAAGATGTTATCGCCCGCTTTGAAAAAAATCAGCGTCTATCGTCTAATACAAATTCATCAAAACAAAAATAATGCCCTATAAATTCGGTGAAGATATAGATTACTCAATAGACTTGTTGAAATTTTCTGATAAAGATGATATTCAGTCATTTTCTTGCGGAAATGAGAAACTTGATTTTTACATCAAATCAGAAATTTTTGGCGAAACCGAATTGGACTTATCTGATGGTTTACATTTTAAAGTTTGTATAAGCGGAACAAACAAAATAATCGGATTTTTTTCTCTCGCTAATTCTGGGATTATTCACCAACTTGACAACTATATACATCTTCTGCCCGCTATTAAGATTGATGTCTTTGCAATTGATAAAGAATTTCAAAAAATGCATTTTAATATAGAATCAAAGGAAGCAAAAAATCCTGACGACCATTATTATTTTAGCGATCAGATTATGGGTGAGGTGGTAAAACATTGTCGCAATGTTGGTGAGACGCAGACATTAGTCGATTATATTCTTGTTTATGCGGATAAAAAAGCACACCGTTTTTATCAAAGAAATCTTTTTGCCGATTATCAGTCATTTATGCAAAGGGAACAGAGTCAGGAAATAAATGCATTGATTCCAATGTATATGCAGTTATAGCACGTATACATCCTATCTTACGCTCCAGCCCGCATCCATTCTCAAAATTTCGCCGTTTATGTCTGCATTTTCAAGCAAAAACAAGGCGCTCTTTGCCATTGCCTCTGTCGTAATCAGCTTGCCGGAAGGCATTTTTGCACTTAAAACTTGTTTTTGCTCATCTGAAAGATATTCCGTTTCTACAAAGCCAGGACATATCATATTGCAGGTGATGCCGTGCGCCGAGTAATTTGCCGCGATTGAAGAGACAAGCACATTTAAAGCTGATTTTGCTCCCGCATAGGCTGCGTTCGTGCTGAACTCCTTGCGAAAAGAAGTTCCCGTTCCTCCAAAAAACAAAATTCTTCCGAAGTGATTTTTTTTCATGTTTTGAAGGGCGCTGGAGGCCAAGAGACCTGGAAGGGCGTAGTCGTAGAGGGCGACTTTTTCCCAGTCAGAAACAGAAGTCTCGTGGAGAGCTTTTTGAACGAAAGGGCCGAAGCATACACAGATTATGTCGGATTTTTGGGCAGACTTTACTAAATCTGATGAAGCTAAGTCGGAAAAAGGCGTTTCCGGAAGTTTTTGAATTATGATTTCTGGCTCTTTTCCCGAAAACCGGGCAATTTCGCTTGAAAGAGAGCTTAATTTTTCGCTTTTCTTTGAGCCGTGTATGGTAAGCCTTGCGCCGGCTTTTGCCAGCGTAAGAGAAAGTGCCCGCCCGATTCCGCCAGAGCCTCCGACAACGAGAGCTGATTTGTTCTTTAGCGATGAAGTCATAGCGAAAATCGTTTATTCTCCGAGCATCATTCTGTCGTTTAAGTCGCCGGCGGCACTGAATTTTGAAAGCAAATCTTCTACTTTGAGGTTCTTTTTTTCTTCGCCCCTGACATCGTAAACGATATTTCCCTTCATCATCATAATGAGACGGTTTCCGTAGCGGATTGCGTGGCGCATATTGTGAGTGACCATAAATGCCGTAAGACCGTCCTGCTCGATGAATTTTTCTGTAAGCTCGAGAACCTTTGCGGCTGTTTTTGGGTCAAGGGCGGCAGTGTGCTCGTCAAGCAGCAGAAGCTCAGGCTTTTTTAGGGTTGCCATTAAAAGCGTCAAGGCCTGTCTCTGTCCGCCCGAAAGAAGCCCCACCTTGCTCGTAAGGCGGTCTTCAAGACCTAAATCAAGAAGGGCAAGCTTTTCGCGGTAAAGGGCTTTTTCTTCTTTTTTTATGCCCCAGCGAAGAGTCCTTGTTGAGCCTCGTCTGAGCGCCATTGCAAGATTCTCTTCGATTTCCATGTTTGCCGCCGTTCCTGTCAGCGGGTCCTGAAAAACCCGTCCCAAAAACGAGGCCCGCTTGTATTCCGGAAGGGAAGTTACATCCCGGCCGTTGAGCTTGATTGTGCCTGTGTCGCAGGTGTGAACGCCTGCAATCAAATTCAGGAGAGTTGATTTTCCCGCACCGTTTCCGCCGATGATTGTGACGAAATCTCCGTCGTTTAGAGTGAGGTTTATGTTATGCAACGCCTTTTTTTCGGTTATGGTTCCTGGATTGAAAGTCTTTGATACATTTGTAATTTCAAGCATATTGTTTTCCTACTTCCTCACTACGATTTTCTTTTTTGCCACAGGAATTGCCAGCGCTATTACTACGATAATTGCCGTAAGAAGTTTTAAGTCGCTTGATTTAAGACCAAGCTGCAAGACAATCGCAATAATGAGCCGGTAGACGACAGAGCCAAGCACAATCGAAATGAGAGTGACATAAAAAGCGAATTTTTTGTTGAAATAAGCGAAAATATTTTCGCCTAAAATGATTGAGGCTAAGCCGATTACCAGAGTTCCTGTTCCCATTCCCACATCGCCATAGCCCTGCTGCTGAGCGACGAGAGCGCCGGAAAGGGCGATTAGTCCGTTTGAAATCATAAGTCCCAAAAGCTTCATTTTGTCGGTGTCAACGCCCATTGCGCGGACCATCTTTTCGTTGTTTCCGGTCGCACGAATACAAGATCCAAGCTCCGTTCCGCAGAACCAGTAAAGAATGGCGATGAGAGCGAAGCCGAATATGATGCCGACGATAAAAGAAGCGACATTCGGCGAGATGTGAAACTGTGACTGCATTTTTGTCATTAGGGTTGGAATTCCAAGAAGGGGAGTGTTAGGTTTTCCCATAATGCGGATATTGATTGAGTAAAGGGCAATCATTGACAAAATTCCGGCCAAAATTTCGTGAATCTTTAATTTCGTGTGCATTAAGCCTGTGGAAAGGCCTGCGATAAGACCGAGCAAAAACGAAATTAAAACTGCAAGCAATGGATTATAGCCTTTTGAAACCAGGACTGCACAGGTTGAGCCGCCGAGGGCAAACGAGCCGTCACAGGTCATGTCGGCGATATTTAAAATTCTGAAGGTAAGATAAACTCCGAGAGCCATAAGCCCCCAAAGCAAGCCCTGTGCGACAGCGCCTTCTGCCGCGCCTAAAATACTTAAGATGTTCATAGTGTAAGATTATATCAAGAATAAGCAAACAAAAAAAGGGGAAACGACACCTTTTACAAAGGTTTCTTTTCCCCTTTCAATCTCTTTTTCTTCCAAAATCTGAAATTTATCACTTGATTTAGATAGGATTGTCGTTTAGAATAAAAGGATAGATATAAACCCTTGCCACAGGAGGAAAAAATGGCAAAAGTAGAGCTTAAGGGCGTAACAAAAGTTTACGACGGCAATGTTTTGGCTGTAGAAAAGTCAAATGTAATAATCGAAGACCGCGAATTCTGTGTATTCGTAGGTCCGTCTGGATGTGGTAAATCTACTACACTCCGTATGGTTGCTGGTCTTGAAGACATCACTGAAGGTGAGCTTCTTATCGACGGCGAACTCATGAACGATGTTCCGCCAAAAGACCGCAATATCGCAATGGTATTCCAGAACTACGCTCTTTACCCTCACATGACCGTATTCGACAACATGGCATTCGGTCTCAAAATCCGCAAAGAGCCAAAAATCGAAATTCAGCGCAAAGTCGAAGAAGCTGCAAAAATGCTCGACCTCACCCAGTACCTCGACCGCAAACCGAAGGCACTTTCTGGTGGTCAGCGTCAGCGTGTTGCTGTAGGACGAGCAATCGTTCGTTCTCCAAAAGTATTCTTGTTCGACGAGCCTCTCTCAAACCTCGACGCAAAACTCCGCGTTACGATGCGTGGTGAAATCTCTTCACTCCATCACCGCTTGCAGGCAACAATGATTTATGTAACCCACGACCAGGTTGAGGCTATGACAATGGGTACGAAAATCGTCGTTATGTCTGAAAAACGAATCCAGCAGATTGGTGAGCCACTCTATCTTTACAACCACCCAATCAACAAGTTCGTCGCAGGCTTCATCGGAACACCACCAATGAACTTCTTCCGCCTCACAATCGAAGAGAAAGACGGAAAAGTAATCGCTAACGAAGGTTCTTTCACTCTCATTCCAACAGAAGACCAGCAGAAGCACCTTAAGGCTTATGTCGGAAAAGAAGTCACATTCGGTATCCGCCCGGAAGACCTTCACTATCAGGCAAGCCCTGCTGCAGAAAACAATATGCAGGTTAAGGTTACAAACAAAGAGCCTCTCGGTGCAGAAACACATGTTTTCGTCCAGGTAAAGGATTCAAACATCGTAGCAAAGGTCAATCCAGAGGTTGTCGTTCAGCTTGGCGACACAATCAACTTCACTCCGGATATGGCACGCGCTAAATTCTTCGATCTCGAAACAGAAATCAACATCTGTGAGCCAGAAATCGAGAAAAAGTGGTAATTTTCGTAAGAAAATAAACTAATACTAATAAAAAGGGCTGTTCCAAAAAAAAATGTCATTGCCGGGTCTGACCCGAAAATGACATTTTTTGAACTTCTTGGACAGCCTTTTTTTTATTTACCTTGCTTTTCCCTGCTCTATAAAATTCATGTGAGCTTTTTCTTTTGCGCTTAGCCGGCGAGGGACTTTTAAAATTTTTTCTGCTTTTTTAGCTTTTTCTGAATAAAAATCGCCCTTCTGCACATATTCTGCCCATTCAGACGGCTCTTTTACCTCAAAGCGCATTTTCTTTCCCGTAAACGGATGTGTAAATTCCAGGGTTCTTGCGTGCAGGCAGAGCCTTGAAAAATAATTCGTCTTTGCCCTGAAATTTTTGTCTCCCGCTAGCGTATATCCCTTTGAAGCTAAATGCGCCCTTATTTGATTTTTTTTGCCGGTATCGAGGGAAAGCTCAAAAAGTGTGTGGGTCTTTCCCCTTAAAATCACTGTAAAATGCGTGCGGGCCGCTACTGTCTTTGCAGATGTTTTGTTTTCCGTGTTTTTTGAGGGGACGAAACCGATGTTGTATGCGTTGAATGACATATCGTCGTCGATTAATCCTGAGTCTGGAAGGATTTTCCTTGAATTTTTAGGATTTTCCGCAAGGGCCCTGTAAAGCCTTTCGGTTACTGTTTTGTGCCAGGAGTCCATCAGTTTTTTCTGCGCATTTTCGGAAAGTGCGAACATCATTACGCCGCTTGTGTCGCGGTCGAGCCTGTGAACTGCGAAGGGCTTATGCTTTGGCGAGAAGGTGCCTTTTTTTCGCATAATTTCTTCAAGAATCGTCAGTGCGGATTTTTCTTTTGAGGCAGATGGAACGCTTAAAAGTCCTGAGGGCTTGTTTATGACGCAGATATATTCATCTTCAAAAAGAATCTCGATTTTCTGATGCTTTGCTTTGTAATTAGAGTGTTTTTTTTCGTTTGTCATTTTTTTTCTTTAGCGGACTTCTGCCGTGTATGTGACCTGCCGCTCCTTTCCCAAAATATCCTGTACTACGACTATAATCTGTGTTTTTCCCTTTGGAAGCGTAATTTCGCCCAGAAACTGCTGCTCGTCATTGGGGTACAAAATTCTGACATCGTAATTCTTTTTCCCAGAAACTGCGATTTTCCCGTCTTTTTCAGTGAGAGTATCGTAAGAAAGGCTTTCTGCAATGGCTCCGTTTACATAAATCATCGTCTTGTAAGGCATTGCTGTCTCCTGTCTTGCCCTGTATAGCGTGTAAACTCCGGACGGCATTGTCTTTACCGTTGCCAAATCGTAAGATGTGCCTTTTTTGCTGATTGCGACTACATCTTTAATCGTCAGCTGAAGCTCTTTTCCGATTCTCGGCATTAAAATTCTCGGGTTTACATAAGTGTGATTTTTAGTGTCTAAGACTTGAAATTCAAGGCAGCCTTCGCCCTCCTGCCAGCTTGAACTTCCCGTCGTCCCGAAAGAAGTTCCGCTGGGAATGTCACGGAATTCATAAAGTTTTGGAAGATTTTCTGAGTCAAGGTTTCCGTACACGGTAATCAAATCATTTTTATGGCAGAGTATTACTGCGTTTCCGAGGGTGCTTTCAAAAAGCTCGTCTTCATCGTGCTCGCTCAGGACTGCGAGAACCCTTCCTTCGTCCGCAGATTTTACTTCTTTGCTGTCAGAAAAAACAAGAGAAGTCCCTATTGTTCCGCCTCTCAGCTGGGCGAAATAAGAGAAAAAAGAGTCGGAAAGAATTTCGTTTTGCGGCCAGTCGAATGCAAAAAGCGCCGAAATGGCAAGAAGGACGGCTGAAGTTAAAATTAATTTTTTCATATAAAAATCCTTATAAATTAACAAGAGGGTTATCTGTGGACTATGTCTATTCGTGAGATTTTTCCGTCGCGTCCTACGAAAAGAGAGTTGCCCTTGACAGCAATGCAGGCGCTTTCAGCGTCGAAGGAGAAGGAGCCTTGAAAAGCGTCGAAGGATTCTATCGTTGAAACCGTGTAAGTGCTTCCGTTCTTGCTTAGGACAAAAATTTCGTTTTCGTCTTCAGATTCAAGAATTGACAGAATCTTTCCCTTGATTGGAATCTCAGTGTTTTTAAATGTTTTTGTGTTTACAATTCCGATTCCGGTCGCGTTGTTGTAGAACACCTTTTTTTCGTCCCTGCTGAATTTGATTAAGACCTGACGATTTACTTCCTTTTCCATTGATTTGTAGAAAACGATGGATGTGTGCTCGCCGTAATCCGTGTTGTTCTTTTTTGAGATTACGAACCTTTGTCCGTCCTGGCCTGAAAGAGTTGCTATGAATTTTGAGCTTTCAGAAATGGCCGCTCCCAAAATGACCTCGTAGTTTGAGCCGCCTGGATTATAGTTGTGAGTTATGTTTCCGTCGTTGTCGAAGCCTAAGACCGTTCCGTTTGCAAAGCCCGCGACTGTTCCTGTTTTTGAGGAAGAAAATGCCGTAATCGGGGAAAAGCCTTCGTGTGTCCATTCAACTTCGCCCTTTTCGCTGAGCTTTGAAAAGGAAGAGCCCCCCGCCAGGAATATGAATTTTCTGTCAGCGGTAAAATATGGGAAGCCTGTGACGGAAATTTTACCAATTTCTTCGTTTGCGGGAGAAAGAATCTGCATTTCTGAGGAAGATGTTCCGTAGAGAGTGTAGGAAAGGTCTGAGATTGTCGCCTTGTATGGAAAGGTGATGTAAGACAGGATTTTTCCTTCCGGCGTGAAATATCCGAGTGTCTGTCCCATTTTGAAGGAAACGGCGTTTTCAAAATCCTCCGGCTGCCCCTCAAGGTTTTCGGTCTTCGTGTACGCCTCCAGGTCTACCGTCCAGACCGGCACGAACTGAATTTCCGGGGAAAGCGGGCGGGATGCGATTATTACATAAAAAATTGCCAAAAAAGCGAAGATTGGCAAAATGATTTTTACCTTTTTACTCATAAAAAGCATTATACAAAAAAAGACTGAAAAATAAAAGGAGCTGTGAAAATAAGGCGTGAAGATTATGATGGTGGGATGAAAGATTTTTACTTAATGTCTGAAAAGTGCAAAAATATGTCGTTATTTAGATAATTTCCCCACCTTTGGGTACGACTTGACAAAATACCGTAAAGTTTGCAAAATATGCTATATTATTTCAATAAAATGTAAAATTAAGGAGCAAAATCGTGGGAGACGATATTCTTACCATTGAAGAAGTAGCGAAATATCTTAGAGTTTCAGAAAGAACTGTTTATGATTGGGCGCAAAAGGGCGAAATCCCGGCCGGAAAAATCGGTACTGTCTGGAGATTCAAAAAACAGGAAATCGAAAAATGGGTGAACGAGCGTCTCTCTTCAACTCAAAAGCCGGCAGAAGTTAAGCAGATTGTTGCCGTAAAAAACATCCTTTCACCTGACAGGATTATGTTCATCGACCATTCAACGAAGCATGATGCAATCGTTGAGCTTGCTCAGAATCTTGCTACGGCTCCTCAAATCAAGAACGAAAAAGAGCTTGTTGACGAAATTTTAAAGCGCGAAGAGCTTATGTCAACTGCAATCGGACGGGGAATCGCCATTCCTCATGTCCGACTTTCTTCTGTCACCGACCTTGTAATGAGCGTTGGAATCTGTAAGCGCGAGCTTCTTGACTTCCAGACGATAGACGACACTCCTGTCAGAATCCTTATTATGATTGCGGCCGCATATAATCAGCACTCATACTATTTGCAGACCTTGAGTTTCTTCAGCTCGAAGCTTAAGGACAAAGAAGTTCGCGATTCGCTTCTCAGCGCAAAAGACCCGATGGAAGCCTACAATATTCTTACAAGCGAGTAAAAAAAAACTTCTCATAAAAGTTCTGCTTTCCTTTTTTTATAATATGGGGTAAAATTAAAGCACGATATGAGCTCCTTAATCCTAAAATGATATTGACTATGCGAAAATATTGCGGAGGGAGTAAATAGGAGTGTTTTATGGCTGACGCAGACAAATCAATTTATGGACGCAAGGTTTTTTTTATCTCACCGAGTATAGGCTTTGAGCAGCAGGTTTTGGAACGCTTGCGTCTTATGGAATACGAGGTCTACGCTATTGACGATTACCGGAAAGCAAAGGCTCTTTTGCGGAAAAATGCCGATTCTATCTGTTTTTGTATGGCAGATGCTCAAATGACTCCGAAAGGCTGGCATAACTTTATCAGTTCCTTTTCGGAAGAAAATGTTTTTTCACCGCTTGATATGGGCGTTATTATGCATTTTTTACCAGAGGACAAGCAGGCGAATTTTCAGGCTGGTCTGAGTTTGGAAGCGGGGGTCATCGATTTAAACGAGGATTCCGAAGAGGTTTTTCATAAAATAGTAAGGGCAATTGACGCTAAAAATGCAAAGGGTATGCGAAAATATGTCCGTGCGAACTGCCTTAATGAGTCTCAAGCCGATTTGCTCTGGCTTAAAGACAATCGCATGTTCAAGCTGAAAATCATCGACATTTCAGCGGTAGGAATTGCGGCAAAACTTTCTGCTGGACAGGCAAATGCCGTTTTTATCAATCAGATTATCGAAGGCGTCACCTTAAACTTAAAAAGCGTTCAAGTTTCTGTTGACATAAAAATCAGTGCGATTAAATCTGCCGGAGACTCGCTTTTAGTTGTCATTATGTTCACCGCAAGCACGACTCCTGATTCTATCAATAAAATTCGTGCCTACATAGCGGAGAACCTAAAAGCTGCCCTCCGTTCTTCGATTAGACTTAGCGACCTAGATCGCACGGATTACGAGCATCTTGAGTAGGGCAAATTAAAATCCGTAATCATCAAGATTTCTGTCTCCATCTACTACTATCCAGCGAATGTAATTCTCTTTTGCAATAGGTTCAAGGTACTTCTTAAAGGCATCTTGAACTTGTTTGCTTGTAGTGTTCTGTACTGCCTCGACTCGCTTTAAATATGCTCTTGCGTCCCCAAAGAATTCAAGGCTTGAAACTACATTTGATGCCGAGCCAGAGGCTGTCTGTGAAGGACTGAATAGGGCGGAAATGTATTTGTTTTTGTACTGGTCAATGTCTTTTTCAAGCTCTGAGTCGCTGTAGGCAGCGAAGGCCTGCATAATCGCGTTCTTAAGATTTTTCTGGTCACTTACTTTGTATGCCGAAATTACTCCGAGCAGCTCTTTTCCGCCGATTACGCCCGTATTGATTGAATAGACAGCTCCTGCCTTTTCACGGACATTCGAGAAGAAAAGGTCGTCCAGATACATCGTTGCGATTGCGAAGGGAATGTAGTCTGCGTCTGAGCGGGAGGGGCAAGGGAAAAAGCCTGCGACATAGCCAGTGTTCCCCGCCTGCTCGTTTGCGATTTTTACATTTCCGTTAAGGCTGAATGGAATCTTCGGAATTTTCGGTTCTGAATATTGTTTTTTTGAAAGATTTCCAAATGCTATTTCCAGTTTTGAGACAAAATCATTTTGCAAAGCTTGCGAGAAATTTCCTACTATGACGAATTTTAGGCGAAGCGCATTTAAAAGTGACTTATGATGGGAGCGAATTAAATCAAGATTTATGTTTTTGTAAGTTTCTTCAGTGATTTTTGTGGTCGTAGCGTAGGGATGACCTTGGAATGCGGTTTTTGTCAATGCAAGGCTCAAGGCACCGTTTGGAGATGATGAGCGCTCTTTCATTGCTGCGGAATTTTCTGTCATAAGCTGGTTAAAATCAGCTTCCAGGAAGCGCGGGTTTAGTACGCAGTCTGAGAAAAGCTCGAAAACCTCGCTCATATCGCGCTGAATGCAAGTGAAGCCTAAGGCTGAGTAATCTTTTCCGACAGAAGAGGAGAGGGAAAAGCTTTTTTCGTATTCAAGCTGCTTGATTTTTTCGTAAGGATAACTTTCTGAGCCGCGAAGAAGAAGGTCAAAGGTAATGTCTTCAAGGCCGCCTAAGGTTTCGTCTAAGGCGCTCGTTCCGCCTTCGATTATCATTCTGAGCACTATGATTTTGCTGCCGCGGTTCTGCTTGAATGTGACTGTTATTCCGTTTGAAAGTGTCTTTGTCGTAAAATCGTCGACTGATTCAACTAAAACCGGCGTATCTACTTTTGTAGAGGCGCATGACAGTAAGACGGTTGAAAAAATTGTGAGAGAGCTTAGTAAAGCAAGGATTTTTAATTTATTTTTTTTCATTTTTGTTTGCTCCTGAATTCTGACCTAGTTTTTGTTTTGCCAGAAAGCGTTTTCTTTTGTTATTTCCTGATAGCCGTGTGAGATGAAAGAGCTTTTGTAGTCCGACCAGATTTCTGGGCTGACAGAGACAATCAGAATTCCCTTTTTGCCGGAAATATATTTTTCTACGAATGCCCTGACCGATTCTTCTGTGACTTTTGAGATATTATTGTCATAGCTGAAAAAATAATCTGAGCCACATGCGGACCAAAAGAAGGAAAGTGATGAGAGAATTGATTTTGCGCTTTCAAGCTCGTAAATTCGTGAATCTTCAAACTGCTGGATTACAAGCGAAAGCGGAGTGTCTCTTGTGACATCAAGAGCCGCCTGTTTTTTTACTGTCGCAAGAAATTCGTCAGCCTTGTCGGCAGGTGAAAGATTCTTTGAAGAAAAAACATCGAAAGAGCCAAAGCCGTAGTTTGTGTCAGCGACGGGAGCAGAAGGGGCTTGTTTTACGCTGTCATTGAGAAGAGCGCCGTAAAAGCCGATGATTCCGCTCGCTCTTCTTGTCGTGTAAGAAGCGCCAACATAGTCGCTTTCAGGAATTGAAAGTTTTTTATTTGCCACGAAAGCATTTGAAAAACTTCCGTTTGGATTTGAGACGATTGCCGTCCAGACATCTGCCGCATAAGTGTCTTCTGAGTCAGTTTCGCCGTCCGGTCCGCGAAGATAATAGCCAATCTGAATAAGTTTTCCGCTGCTTGAAGCGTCAACGAATACGAATTTTTTGTCTTTTGATAAAGGCTCTTTTGACGGAACTGCGACACTTTCCTCATTTTGAGCGGGATTTTGCCAGTTGCCAAAAATTTCTTTTGCATAACCAAAAATTTCGTCGTGTTTTACATCTCCGCCAACAAAAATCGCCGTGTTTGCCGGAATGTAATATTTTTGTTGAATTTCGCGCAGGTCATTTGCCGTCGCATTCTGCACGATTTTTGGAGAGCCACTTGGTGAAAGTTTGTAAGGTTCTTCAGGAAAAAGATTTTTGAAGAGGGCTGCGCTTCTGATGTGCGAAGGATTAGTAAAATCTGCATTGATTTCGGAAAGGACTACGGCCTTTTCGTTTTCAAGCTCTCCTTCTTCGAGCTTTGGAGTCCTTAGAGCGTAAGACCAGAATTCAAGCCCCTCTTTTGTCATATTCGCGGGAATCGTAAAATAGTAATTTACCCTGTCAACGCCCGTTGAGCCGTTTTCGTCTATTGCGCCGAGCTGATTTTCGGCTTTGGTGAATTCACTTTGGTTTGCATATTTTTCGTTGCCCTTAAAAAGCATATGCTCGTAAAGGTGGAAAAGACCTGCATTTTGTGGGGTTTGAGTTACGGCACCCGCCCGGACAGCGATTTCGATGTAGGCAAGCGGGGCTGAATTATTTTCGGCAACAAAAAGCTCAAGACCGTTATCAAGCTTGTAGCGATAAAGACCTTCGAAGGAAGTTTCTTCGGCAAAGCCCAAGAAAAGTGCGCAGGATAAGCTTACGCACAAAAGAGATTTTTTTAAATTTCTAAACATAGAAACATTGTAGCATAGGAGTTCTAAAATTGAAAGTTGAAAATTTAATCTTTAAGAACTGCCAGTATGTCTTTTTCTGGAACCTCAGTGATCACGGTCTCTCCGACATTCGCTTGCAAAATGAAGCGAACCTTGTCAGATGAATTTTTCTTGTCTTTTTTCATTGCGTTCAGCAAGATTTTTGCGATTTCTTCGTCTGAGTCGTATTTTTTCTTCATTTCCGAGTGTACGGCCTTTGTTTCCCAGCCAAAGGAAGCGAGGCAGTCTTTTACGCGATTTGCATATTCCTTTGTGCAAAGTCCAAGCCGCTGGCTTAAATCGGCAGCCCGGGCCATTCCCCAGGCAACTCCGTCACCGTGGGGCACGGCTCCGAGTCCTGCCATGCTTTCCAAGGCGTGTCCGAAGGTGTGACCTAAATTCAGCTGCATCCGGATGTTTTTTTCTGTCAAATCCTGCTCAACGACCTTTGCCTTTGCGTTTACGCAGATTCTGATTGCCTCGCCGACGAGGGGATTTTTTCTCTCTTTTAAGATTTCAGGATATTTTTCAAGTTTTTCAAAAAGTTCAGGCGAATAGAGAAGGGCAGTTTTTACGACCTCGGCCATTCCAGAGCGGTATTCGTGCTGAGGAAGGCTTTCGATAAAGCTCGGGCAGATATGAATTTTCTGTGCGGGGAAAAACGAGCCAATCATATTCTTGTATGAGTCGAAGTCGCAGCCGGTTTTCCCGCCAATTGCGGCATCTACCATAGAAAGAAGCGTTGTCGGAACCAGCTCGCAGTGAGCGCCCCGTTTAAAAATCGAAGCGGCAAAAGCTGTCATATCGGTAATGACTCCGCCACCAATTCCCACAAAAACAGCTGAGCGCTGACCGTTATTGTCGAGGGCGGCCTTTACAATCGCAAGCACGCTCTCAATCGTTTTGTACGGCTCGCCGGCACCCAAAATCAAAAGGACATCTTTCCCCCGCTTTCCGACAAAGCCCGCTTCGATTTTCGGGTGAGAAAAGTCCTCGCCTCGGAAAAAATCCACGAAGCTATTCATTGCGGAAAGACCCGCCACGCTCGTGTCTGTCACGAAAATCCTCTGCGGAAGCGTTTCTTTTTCTGCAGAATAAAAAATTGAATTCAAATCAATCTCGCCGTCATAAAAGCGGATGAAGGTTCTGTCAGTTCCAGGATGAACTGGCGGGTAAATAATATCTTTTTCTTCAAATGTCATAATTAATATTCCTTTTCCATTTTTTCGAATTCTTCTATTACTTTGTTTACTCGGCTGAGCTCACGGTTCAGAGTTTTTTCATAGTCAAGTTTTCCGTTCCCGATTCTCTCCCGTTCGTCTTCCCAGTTTTGAATGTCTGTCAGAAATAAGAATTTGAATTTCCCGACATTAGCTTTTTCTGCCCAAAGTTTGGCTTCTCTCCAGTAGTAAAGCCCCGCCTCGTAGCAAGTTTTTGCCTTGTTCAGGTTCTCGATGTAGGCATCCCTCCAGGGCGCGTCATAAAAGTGGGCCACTTGCTTGTCGTAGATTCGTCCGAGTCTGGTGTGCTGCTCAATCAGTTTTAAATTTATATGCATCATAAAGAGATAGCGGTATTTCTCCCAATCAGTCTCGTCGCTAATTTTTACAGGTGCGTAGAGCGGATTGCAAAAATCTGCCTTCACGGCCTGCTCAAGCCAATATATGTTTTCAATGCAGTCGTCTGGAAACTGAGCGTAATGAATATGGTAAAGTCGGTAATAGTCCTCCTTGTACTTCACCATATACGAAAAAGCTGGCAAAATCGAGAAAAATGCAAAAAACGCTGCAAAAACGGCTAGAAAAATCTTTTTCATCTTTCAGATTATCGGCAATTTACAGTAAAACTGAAAAGCGAAAAGTGAAAAGCCGTCGCAAGGGGCGCAGATTTTGATTAAATATCAGCTTTGTGATAAAATGAGCGCTATGAAAATCACACTTAAAAACAATAACTACGAAGTAGTTCTCAACACCCACGGGGCGGAAATCAATTCTTTCCGCAGCGTAAAAGACGGCACTAAATATGTATTTGAAGGCCCGGAGGAAGTCTGGAAATTCCACGCGCCGGTTCTCTTTCCCCATGTAGGCCGCATCAAGGACGGATTCTACACTTACGGCGGAAAAGAATATCATCTTGTCAACAACGGAATGAGCCGTGACATGGAGCATAAGCTTATCGAGCAGACTGCGACAAGCGCGACATTTGAACTGACCGAAAATGCCGAGACTGCCGACAAATTCCCCTGGAAATTCAGCCTGAAGACTCACTACGAGTTAAAGGAAAACGGCTTGATTTTCACCACGACGGTCACAAACACGGATTCAAGCACAATGCTCTTCTCTCTTGGAAGCCACACAGCCTTCTGCTGTCCGAGAAACACTGACCCGGCCGGAACGACAAATGCCGATTATCAGTATGAATTTGAGCGACGGGAGCCTCTTACCACAGTTCTCTTGAACGATGCCGCCCAGCTTGCCGTTGACGAAGAAGGAACGGCTCCATGCACAAAAGCCTACGGTGAAAAAGAAGCCGGAATCATCCCGATTAACGGTGACGGATTCGGAAACGGTCACTTCTTTACCGCATTCAAGTCAAACTGGGTGGGCCTGCGCAACAAAAAAGACGGCTCTCTGGTTAAGGTAAACTGCGCCGGCTATCCATACCTTATGGTCTGGCAGGGCGGAAAGGGAGCCGAGGGCGTGAACGGAAACGGCTTTAACTGCATCGAACCCTGGTACGGAACCGCTGACGCCGAGAACACCGAGCACGAGTGGGAAGAAAAGGCGGCGCTGATTTCCCTTGAACCTGGAAAGAGCTTTACCGCTGACCAGTCGATTACCATCGAGAAATAGAGGAATTCCCAAAAAGTCACCCGATAATCCAATTTGAAATTGTCGGGTGCAAATCTTTTTATTTTTAAAATCCTGTGTTATAATTTTTTTATGCTTGACGGAATAAAAGTTATCGCTTTTGACATTGACGGAACTCTCTATCCACAGAATTCTCTGTACATCAGGCTTTTGCCTCATATCATCAAGAATTTTTTCTTTTATCTTGATTACAACAAAGTCCGTGATGTAATGCACAGAACCGCCCCTCTTCCAGATTTTTATGAATATCAGGCGCGGCTTTTTGCAGAAAGAACCGGAAAATCCGTAGAAGAATCAAAGGCTTTAATCAAAAAAGTCGCTTATGACGACTTAAAAATTTATTTCCAAAGAATCAAGCCCTTCGAGAATATCCTCGAAACTTTTAAGGCTCTTCACGAAAAGGGCTACAAAATCGCCCTTCTTTCTGATTTTCCGCCGGACCAAAAGGGTGACATCTGGGGAGTCGTTCCTTATTGCGATTTGATTTTGGGCACAGAGCAGATTGGCGCCCTTAAGCCTTCAAAATATCCCTTTGGGATTATGGCAAATGCCCTTGAAGTTGAGCCTTCAGAAATCCTTTATGTAGGAAACAGCATTCGCTATGATGTCCGTGGAGCTAAAAATGCGGGCATGAAAAGCGCGCTCATTACCTCCCGCTTCAAAAGAATTTTCAGTAAAAAAGTAAAAGAAGCAGATTTTTCTTTCTCAAACTATCGTCAATTTCTCGATATTGTGCTATAATTAGTTGGTTTATAATCGCCTTATTGTGATTGTAAGTCGGGTGGGGAAAAAGTGCTTACATTTATAACAATCTTATTGTCAGTATTGGCATCTGGCGCAGTTGTCGCCGTTTCACGAAATTTTGACAAAGATAACAAAACGATGGACAAGGTTCGCCGTGCCGCAGAAAACGGAAAACGCGAGCTGGACTCTTACTTTAACGACAAAATCAAAAATCTTGATTCTCTTTCTTCTGATTTAGACACCCAGCAAGCAAAGGCTGTCGGTGCCGTAAATCGTCTCGAAAATCAGATTAAAGAATTCCAGAATGCAAGCTCTGATTTTGAGGCTCAGTTTAGCGCCATAGAAAATATCGGCCAGAAAATCGACGCATACGGAAATGTTTTAAAAGAGCTTTTCGATATGACAGAAAATGTCGAAGAAAATCTCAAAAGAATCAAAAAAGAATCCTCACTCGTAGACCACCTTACTCAAAAAATTGTCGCACAGGAAAAGGCCGTTGAGCGAATTGACGGCCAGATTCCAAAAATCAGCGAGAACTTTGAAAAAATCAATAACGAAAGCCTTAAACTCATCGGAACGAAGCTTCTTGATGAATACAAGGAAAAGGCGGCCAACCTTGACTCGGCTGTTGAGCAAAGCCAGAAAAAAGCCGAGGAGCTTCTCGTAAATATTGACTCTTCTATAAAGTCAGCGTATCAGAATGCTGTCGGAAGGGCGCAAAGTCTTGAAGACGCAGCCTTTTCCGAGCTTAAGGATGCAAGTGAAGAGCGGAAGCAAAGCGTTCTTAACGAAATGAACAATCAGACCCGTTCGCTTGCCGAGCAAATCAACGAGACTTTCGTGCAGACTCAAAAAGAAAGCATAGACAAACTTTCAGAATTTCAGGACTCAATCAATCAAAAAATTTCAAACATCACTGCTAATACTGATTCTGAAATCACAAAATTCCAGCAGGAGACGAATCAGAAAATATCTTCAATCGAATCAAAATCTAATGAGGAAATATCTCAGTTCGAGCAAAATGCAAGTCAGAAAATCGCTCAGATTCAATCAGATGTCGAAAACGAAATCGCTTCCCTTGACGCCGGCATAAAAGAAAAGTCAAAGGCCTTGAACGAGCAGTTCAGCAGCGGAAATGCAGAAATCCGCCAGATGCTGGGCGATTCACTTTCAAAAGCGAAGACAATCGCAAAGGAACTTCAGGCAGAGGTCAACGGAAACGGAAAAACTCTCGAAAGCCTGCGGGAGACTCTTGTAAAACAAATTCAGGTTCTTCAGGAAAAATACGGAAAGCTCTTCCAAAAGGCGATTGCAAATGCCGACGAAAAAGAACAGGCTGCGTACGCGAAATGGGAAGAAATCTCAAATGCCCACCTTGAAGAATTTAAGGCAAAGGTTACGGAGCAAATCAATTCAATGCAGGGCGATGTTGCTTCCCGCGTAAACAATTTCACCTCTGACATAACAGAAAAACAGAATGAAATTGAGACAAAGGTCTCTACGCTTGTTGACGGAGTTGAAAACCGCTTTACGAATCTTTCCAGTGGAATCGAGACAAAATTCGGCGAGCTTCAGTCTGGCGTAGTTTCAAAATTTACGGGGCTTAACGATGGCGTTGACACAAAAATCAATGATATGCAGCGTGATATGCTCACAAAAATCACGAGCTTGCAGAATGAGATTGACACAAAGGTTACTGAACTTCACGACACGGTAGAAAGCAATGTAAACGACATTCAGCGCGAGGTAAACGGAAAAATCAACGGTCTTGTCGGCGATGTCGATGTAAAGGTTGAGAATTTTACAAACGGAATTTATGCCCGTCAGGCCGAGGTTGAAGAAAAAGTCAGCGGAATGGCAGAAAGCGTTGAAAAACGGGTCGCAGGCCTTTCAGAAGGAATCGAGGGAAAATTCACGGAACTTCAGTCAAATGTCGTGAGCAGATTTAATGATTTGTCTGCCGGAGTTGAAAATCAGGTTAGTGATTTGCAGGCAGAGGTCGGTTCCAGAATTACAAATCTTCAGGAATCTGTAGAAAACAGTGTAAATAATATTCAGGATGAAGTGAACGGAAAGGTTCTTGCCTTGCAGAATGAAGTCGGACAAAAAATCGATACAATCGAGCAGGCAGTTCATGGAAAAATTGACGAGCTTTCGGGAACTGTCGACGGAAAGGTCAATTCTCTTGTTCAGACTGTCGAAGATCGTGTCAACGGACTTGACTACGATGTCGACGGAAAGGTTGGCGAGATTGTCGCCCGTATCGACGAAAAGGTTGATGCAATGCAGGCGGCCGTTGACTCAAAGGTTGACGGAATGGAAAACCGTGTGAACGAAAAGGTTTTCGGCCTTGAAAACGATGTGGATTCAAAAATTAAGGAGCTTGAGCAGAAAGTCAGCGATAAAGTCGCAGATATGGATGACATCGTTGAGTACAAGGTTTCAGGAATTGATGAAGCTGTAGGGCAGAAGGTTAGCGGACTTGAAAATTCAATCACGGAGAAGGTCTCAAATCTTGAAAATCTCGTAAATTCAAAGGTCGTAAATCTTGAAAGCTCTGTAAATGAAAAGGTTGATGGCTTGGAAAATTCCGTAAATGAAAAGGTTGGAAGCCTTGAAAGCGGCGTGAATGAAAAAGTCAATAATCTTGCCTCCGGAGTCAGTGAAAAAGTTGACGGCCTTTTCTCAAATGTAAACGAAAGGGTTTTGACATTGCAGCAGAGCGTTGAGAATACGGTGGGAACGCTTGAAAACGGAGTGAATGAGCGGGCTGAAAAACTTCAAAACGATGTAGAAAACCGTGTCACGACGCTTGAAAACAGCGTAAATGAAAAAGTTTCAAATCTTGAAAGCACTGTGACGGAAAAGGTCGGTGCCTTGCAGGATAATGTCGAAACAAGGGTGGGAACGCTGGAAAGCGGCGTCTCGCAAAAGGTCAGCGATTTACAGAATAATGTCACCCAGACTGTCGAAAATCTTCAGTCACTTGTAGATTCTCAGGTTTCAGGGCTCGACAAGAATGTTAAGGAAAAACTTGAACTCTTGCAGAATCTTGTAAACGGAAAATCGACAGGGCTTGAGGATGAAGTCCTTGCCAAGCTTACAGATTTGCAGAATCAGGTTTCTATGACTGTAAACGGGCTTGAAGGAGCCGTAAACGACAAGGTTTTGAACCTGCAGGGCTTCGTAAATGAGCGGGTTTCAGGTCTTGAAGGTGAGGTAAAAACTAAGGTCGATGAGCTTCAGGGAGTTGTCGAGCAAAAGGTCGGCGGCTTACAGAATATCGTTGAGTCAAAGGTTACTGTAATAGTTGACGGAGTTGCGCGGAAGGTCAGCGCATTGGACGAGCAAGTAAATTCTGATGTATCGCAAATTGACGAA
The DNA here is from genome assembly GCA_937915735.1 of uncultured Treponema sp. Taxonomy (GTDB): domain Bacteria; phylum Spirochaetota; class Spirochaetia; order Treponematales; family Treponemataceae; genus Treponema_D. The sequence continues at coordinate 5,212 of CALGGS010000227.1, read as the reverse complement.
AGCGTAAAGGACAAAATGCAGCAGCTTCTTTCTGCGGTTGACGGAAAGGTTTCAGAAATCAGGCAGGATGTCGCTGAACAGGTAATCGGACTTCAGAACGAGGTCGGAACAAAAGTTACTTCAATGCAGGACGGCGTAAAACAGATGGTCAGTGACCTTGAAGAGCAAGTTGAAAACCGTGTCACAACACTACAGGAAAATGTCTCAGAAAAGGTCGGAACTTTGCAGAATAATGTCCTTCAGCTGCAGGAAAATGTCGCCGACAGGGTTACGAATTTGCAGAACGAGGTTATCGGAAAGGTCGAAAATCTTGAATCTGAGGTTGAAACTAGAATCTCAACACTGGAAACAACCGTTGAAAGCCGTGTAAATAACGCGAACGAAAAGGTTGACGAGGCTTTAAGCGAGGTAAAGCAAAATCTTGCTTCATCTACTGAAGGTGCCAGCGAGGCTGCGGCAAATATCACGAAGACAGTTATGGCTGCGACAGAGCAGCTTAATGGATTTAAATTACAGTCTGACCAGCAGATTAAGGCAATTAACCAGATGCTTAAAGATGTTCTTGAAAACATTGCGGCGACTTACGACACCAAAAAATCAGAGCTTTTCAAGCTTGTTGATCAGGAGCTCGAAACTTACCAGCAGGGAATGGACTATCGTTTCCAAAAACTTGAGCAGACGAGTGCTGATGTTGACGCGCTTGAAGACCAGCTTAAGCTTGCGCTTTCAAAAACTCAGGACAATGTAATTTCTGAATTCAATAAATTTACTCAGGAGCAGGCGGAAAGGCACAATCAGTTCCAGGACGCGATTCAAAAGGACTCTGAAATCACGGCCTCTCGGCTTAGCGAGCTTGAATCTTCTCTCAGGGCATTGCAGGAAGAGGCCAGCACGAATGTAAGCCAGGCTCTTGACGCATTTGAAAAGAAATACGGTGAGGACTTAAGAAGACGAAGTGAGGAAATTGACGCAAGCATTGATTCTTGGCGGGAGAATTTTGATTCTAAGATGAGCCTTCTGCAGTCTGACGAAGAGGAATCAAGAAGGCAGCTTGAAGCCAAGTACACGGAAGATTTAAGAAATCATACTGCCGGTCTTACTGAAAAAACGCGCGAAACGCTCGAACGATATGACAATCTCATCAAAAAGACGAATGATGATTTGCAGGCACAGATTATCGAGGTCGAGCAGAAAATGCATGATTTCCGTGAGAAAAACCGTGCGGATTTGGAAGCGGCCACTACAAACTCAGATTCTTACATTAAGGGAACACTTAAAACCTACGGTGAGCGACTCAACGAGCTTCTTAACAAGTCAATTGATTCAAGTGCCGAAAAAATCAGTAACCTTGAGCTTGACTTGCTCAACAAAAACGAGTCAAACAAGGCTAATATCGATGCCATGGTCGGTGAATTCCGTGCCTGGAGTCAGCAGCTCAACACTCAGTTTGAGCAGGCTCAGGACAACTTTAAGCTTAAAATCGAAAATATCGACAAGGCGGCGGAGCAGACTCTTGCAGAATTAAAGGCGAAGTTCAATGCCGATTTTGAGGAATTCAAGAGAAATGCAAATTCTGACCAGGAAGGAATTACGGGCGACATTTCAAATCTCCGTGATATGGTAAAATCTTCCATCGAAAACCTTAAGCTGGAATCTGCAAAAATCATCGAGGATCAGCAGAAAACTTACGACAGAATTTTGCTTGAAACTCAGAATAAGCTTGAAAGTCAGAATGTCGATTCACAGGACGCTGTCCGTGAAATAAAGGCTCAGATTGCCCAAATGCGCGAGCAGCTTGCAAATCGTCAGGCAGAAATTATAAATCAGATGAACAACAATACTGACGCTTTGCAAAGCCGTTTCTCAGAAATTGACGGTCAGGTAAAGACCTTTGAGTCAAGAATGGCGATTTACCAGAAGGCAGACGAGCTTCAGGCTAGCCTTGAAAAGCAGGTTGAGGGAATCAAAAACGAGCTTGACAAGGCCGGCACATACAAAAATGTCCTTAATGAGCTTGAAAATCAGTTTGACAATATCCAGAAGATTAACAGCGATATTGACAAAAAACTCGCTCAGTTTACGGCAGAAAAAGGCCGCGTAGACGGAATTGCCAGCGACTTTAGGCGGCTCGTTGAGCTTAGTGACAATATGGAGCAGAAAATCAATGATTTGCAGACGGAACATTCAGATTTGCAGTCATTGCAGCTTACCGTCCGGGGCTTTCACGAATCTCTCGACAAAATTGCGGGACGGTGTGATAATCTCGACAAAAAGCAAAAGATTTTGGAGCAAATGTCGGGCGAAGTCGACAAAACCTTTGATAAAGTTCAGGATGTACAGGGCCGTCTCGACAAAATTCAGAGTCAGGCCGAGAATCTTCCAGATACGATTGCGAATATTCAGTCAAGAATTGATGAGGTCACAGAAAATTCTGGCAGAATCAATGATGCAATCGAACAGATGACTTCCCTTAAGTCATTGCTTTCTGAAACAGAAGAGAGAATAAGGCAGGTTCAAAACGCAAGAGAAGGAATCGTTGAGGCTGAGGTTCGGCTCACTAATCTTTCAAAAGAAGCTGATGAAAAAATCGATTTGCTTCATCAGATGACGAAGAATGATATAAAGAGCATCCCTACTGCAGATTCAAACACTTACTTCTCGCAAGGGCCGCTTTTGCCAAAAATAAAGGATAATATCATCACTTTAAGGCGACAAGGCTGGACTCCGGAAGAAATTGCCCGCAGGCTAAAGAGAACTCTAGGCGAAGTAGAGGCAACCCTGGAAATGAATGGCTTGAAATAAAGATTATCGTGCCGCCGCTGTCATGGGGATGACCAATAAGTTCAAAAAGTGTCATTTTCGGGCTTGACCCGAAAATCCATTTAATTGCAATACAAGAGATTGCCGCATCTAAGCAAGGGCGACAAGCAATGCCCTTGAGTGCGGCAATGACAGGTTGCCAAGCCGGGCAATGACAGGGTATCAAGCACGGCAATGACTCATACTTATTGGACAGTCCCTTTATTTTTCGAGAAGACAGACACACCAGGCTTCAACGCAACGACCTTCTCCTACATCGCCGAGCTTTTCGCCTGTTTTTGCCTTGATAAAGACTTGTTCTTTCTGGCAGCCTAAGATTCTTGCGATGGAGGAGCGTACTTCATCGCGGTAAGGAAGAAATTTGGGCTTTTCAAGGGCAATCACGCAGTCAATATTTCCAAGGGAAAAGCCCTCTGACCTTACATCTGACCAGCATTTTTTTAAAAGCTCAGAAGAATCGGCATCCTTCCATTTTGACTCTTCCGGCGGAAAATATGAGCCTATGTCTCCAAGACCGCCCGCTCCTAAAAGTGCGTCCGTAATGGCGTGCAAAAGAACATCTCCGTCAGAGTGTCCAAGCTCGCCTTTTTCAAAGGGAATGACGACACCACCCAGAATAAGGCGGCGTCCTTCCCGGAGAATATGCTTGTCGTAACCAAGTCCAACACGAATCATAGCTTTTGTTTATTTACAGGGATTTTATGTCTTCCGGATATGTGATTTTTTTGTTTTCAGGGTCTCCCATAACGACTTTTACGCGGGAAAGACTCTCGCCCCTTTCGTTTTTGTGCTTTGCGGCAAATTCGTCCCAAATTTCAGTGTCGTCCGTGAAGACTTTGCTTGTTTCGCATGCTTTTCTGTGCGCCTCGAGAATCGGCTCAAACTGAAAGACTTGCGGAGTCTGAACGGCTGTAAGGCTTGAGCGCACAAGATGCTTCGTGATAAAGCCGTTTTCGTCAATTTTTTTCTGAGTTTCGGTTGGCTGAAGACCTGGAACTGCCGCTCCGAATTCAAGGGCCGCACGATAGCTGAGGGAAATTGTCTCTGATTTTATGAAGGGGCGTGCTCCGTCGTGAATGAAAACAAGCTCGCAGTCAGGATTTTTTTCGCTTATAGCTTCGAGAGCGTCATGAACTGACTCCTGGCGGGTAGTGCCGCCTGGAATGAAGATAAAATCAACTTTTGAAGAAAGAGTCTTTACAAAAGAATCTGCAAAAAGCGCGTCTTCGGCTTTTTTTTGCTCCAGTGCCAAGTCATCGTTGGCAGGAAATGTTACTACGACTGTAGAAAAATTGAGCGTGGACAAGAAAGCCTTTGCCGCTGTGGAAAGAACCGTTCCGTCCTTCATAGGGAGGTATTCTTTTTTGATTTTTGTTCCTGTTTTGTCGAAGCCAATTCTTGAAGAAACTCCGGCCGCAACCAGGACCAAAGCAAGATTATTCGTCTTCGTCGTCTCCGTCATCGCCATCGTCTCCTGAATCTACTTCGTCTGATTCTTCGTCGTCATCACCGTCTTCGTCATTGTCGTCGCGGTCTGAAGAAGAAATGTCGTCGGAAAATTCATCGTCGTCATCATCGTCATCGTCCTGAACGACTGCCTTTTTGACGATTAATGCACCAAGCGGCTCTAATTTTGCGTGAAGCATTTCTTCGACTTCTTTTACCGGCTTGTCGAGGGCAAATGCAATTTCGTCTTCAAGCAGCTTTCGTGCGCTGTCATAAAGCTTTCGCTCCTGAATTGGAAGCTCTTTTACTTTTGAACGGTGGTAAAGACATCGGACAATGCTTACGATGTCAAAAATACTGCCTTTTTTTAGCAAATCAAGGTTCATTTGATAGCGAAGCTTCCAGTCTGATGTAACAGATTCGATTGGCTCTCCTAAGGTTTCGAGAGCTTTTAAAGCGTCGTCTGCAGAAACAATCGGGCGTATTCCAAGCATATGCACATTTTCTACAGGAATCATAACAATCATATCTGAAACTTCGAGATAAATTTTGTAGTATTTGACAATTTTTTCACCAAGCTTTTTGTCAAAAATTTCTTTGATTTGACCAACACCCTGACTAGGATAAACGATTCGCTGGTCTACAGAAAATTCAAATTTTTCGTCACTCATATTTTTTTATCATATCATAAAAATCTGAAAAAGTGAAGTGAGCAATTAAAAGATGAATTTTACACTTTCTTTCTTATGCTCATCGTGATATAATGGGCAAAATGTGCTTTTAAAAGGCATTTCTGGAGTATAAAAAATGAAAAAATTCATGGACAAAAACTTCCTTCTCGAGACAAAAACCGCTCAGAAGTTGTTTGAGGCCTGCAAAAACGAGCCTCTCTGGGACTATCACTGTCACCTTATTCCTGCGCAGATTGCCGAGAACAAAAAATTCA
>CALGGS010000226.1 GCA_937915735.1 uncultured Treponema sp. | reverse complement strand
CTACCGCACCACCCCGTTAGCCGAAAATCAAGCGAATAATCACTTCTGCGATTACCGCACTGATTACGGTTACAAGGATTTCAGCAAGAGCCTTGCGAAGCGCAGCGAACACTTCGCGGGCTTTTTTCTTGCCGTCACTCATAAATTACCCCCTTTAACAAAAGATTTCACTACGGAGCAACGCTCCTGATAGTTATAATATACCTTATTATAGATTATTTGTCAATAACTAATAATCAAAAAACACTGAAAATTTCTTCTTACCGTACACATTTATTCCGTTATCTTTTTATATCCTTGATTTTTAGCCGTTTTAGCCTTATTATCGAAAATATATTTGCCGGAAAATTCTCTACAGTGGGAGGCTCTTTATGGGCGACCGGCAAACCATACGCATATCCTGCAATGTGCGGGATACGCTTCCTTTTTCACAAATCGAGGAGTTTCAGGGCAACCTGAAAAAACGCTCCAAGAAAGAAATCTCAAAAATAATCACATCAATTCTCAAATTCGGCTTTTCGTTTCCGTTCTTTGTCTGGAAAGACGGCGAGCGCAACCGATGCCTTGACGGACACGGGCGACTGCTTGCGCTTACTGAAATGAGCAAGCGGCATTATTTTCTTGATGAGGCTGGAAAACTCTCTGATGATGACGGAGAGCCTCTGTCTATTCCTGATTTACCTGTTGTGTATATCGAGGCCGCTGACGAGGCCGAAGCAAAGCAGAAGGTGCTCCGTCTGAATTCCTGTTACGGTGTCTTGGATGCAGAGGGCTTCGCAGAGTTTACCGCCGGACTTGAAATTGACTGGGACGATCTGCTTCTTCCGTCAGGTGATTTGTTTGAGCTTCCGGGGCTTTTGGACGATTCCTCTTCCTCTGAGCACAAATCTCTTGCAGAGCGTTTTATCGTACCGCCTCTGTCTGTTTTCCGTGCTTCCGCAGGTTACTGGCAGGAACGCAAGAAACAGTGGCTTTCCCTGGGAATCCAGAGTGAGAAAGGGCGGGACGACGGTATGCTCAAACACATGGCGGCTCTCGCTGAAAAAGCTGGTGGCGGGAAGCTTCCTAACGAGAGCATTTTCGACCCTGTTCTTTGCGAGATTATGTACCGCTGGTTCTGTCCTTCCGTGGCGCGGATTCTGGACCCGTTTGCGGGCGGTTCAGTTCGTGGTCTTGTTGCCGGAAGACTAGGCTTCAAATACACGGGTATAGACCTTCGTGACGAGCAGATTGCTGCTAACCGTGAGCAGATTTCAATATCCGGGGAAAATCCGCCTGAATGGATTTGCGGTGATTCTCGGCAGATGGATTCTTTTCTTCCTTCTGACTTCAAATGCAACTTTGTCTTCTCTTGCCCGCCTTATGCGGATCTGGAAGTTTACAGCGACCGCCCGGAAGATTTGTCTAATATGGATTATGAAGGATTCCGGGAAGCTTATTTTGACATCATAAAGAAAGCCTGTGCCCGTCTTGAGGACGACAGCTTCGCAGCTTTCGTTGTCGGAGAGGCTCGAATGAAAACAGACGGCGGGGTTTATTACGGCATAATTCCAGACACTATACGCGCCTTTGAGGATGCGGGCTTACGCTATTATGACGAGATGATTCTTGTCACTCAGATTGCTGCAAAAGCTCTTACAGTTGCCGAGGGATTTGTGAAATCAAGAAAAATTGGAAAGGTTCACCAGAATATCCTGGTATTCGTAAAAGGCGACCCTGTTAAGGCCGCCTCCAAATGCAAAATTGATGGTGAGGAACTCGCCGCCGCTATAAACGATGCGGAGCAGTCCGAAGAATCGGAGAAATCGGAGGCTAACGCATGAAAGAACTGAAACTTATTGCGCGGAATTTTGCTCCGCATTTCTTTGCGATTTCCCTGCTTCTTGCGTTCATTGCCTCAAGATGTGGCTTAGCGAGCTTCTGTGCGTGCTCGTATGTGATTGCACCGGAGTGCAGCCACATTCTTATTGTTCTCATTTCCTCTGTATGTTTCATCATTTCTTCGTTCATAGTCTTGTTCTCCTATGCTTTGGACTTTAAGGGCAGAACATTCAATTTTCAAGGAAAAATGGTGTTTTTTATCGGTTTTTTGTGTGTTTTTTGCGAAAAATCATCACTTTTTGTAATTTCTGTTTTTTGTATCTTTTCAAGTTTTTCAGCTGTAAGAAACGGAATTGAAAACGCTTTTGAAAACAGATTGCAAACGGAATAAGGAGGGGGACTTATGGGAAATCCAAATCTTGCGGCGGAGGGTGCACCATACCGCTTTACATCAACCAACCAGCCAGCCAGGCGCGGACGGCTTCCGTCAAAATTAAAGAAGTTCGTAAAAGACAACAGCGTATCAAAAACCGATGTTGATGCAATTTTCTCAAATATCATTTTCGGAAGCACTCTTGAAGAATTGCAGGAGATGGTAAAACCAGGCAATAAGGAAAAACTGCCGGTTATCGTCGCACTGCTTATTTCTGCTTTCATACAGGATATAAAGAACGGCACTCTGCACGAGGTGAACACTGTTCTCGACAGAATCTACGGAAAAGCGACACAGCAGGTCGAAGTCGGCGAAAAACAGAGCGACATTCCAGAAGATCCGGAAGAACGCCGCGCTTTGGCTGAACAAATCAAAAAAGAAATAGGGGCGTGGCGTGGCACGGAAGAAGGAGAGTGAAAACGAGAACCTTGAAAAACTCCTCTACCTGCAAAGGCTCGAAGCTGTAGACCATCATCTCAATTTTATGATGTACACATGGACGAACCGGGCTGAGCCGTTCACAGTGGGCTTTCATACGCAGAGAATCTGTGCGGCGATTGATTACGCCATTGAACGCTATCGACAGGGAATTTCTACCGGTTGGGTGATTACCGTTCCATTCAGGCATGGAAAAAGCGAGATTTTGAGCCGAAAATTGCCCGCACATTTTCTCGGTCTGTTCCCGGACAGCAAGGTTATTTTGTGCGGCCATACACAGGCTTTGACAGAGGGCTTCTCCAAGACGAGCCGTAACCTCATTTCAACCAGGGCTTACAAGAATCTTTTTCCGACTATCCGCGTAGACCCCGGAAGCTCCAGCGGTGCGCACTGGATGATAAAAGACCACGAGGGCGAGTGCTTCGCATCCGGACTGTTGGGTAGCCTTTCGGGGCAGGGCTACCACCTCGGACTTCTTGACGACTACTGCCGTAACCGTGCGGATGCTGAGAGTGACACTTTGCGAGAGAAGATGTGGGACGCTTTCACAAATGACTTTATGACGCGCCGTGCGCCGGTCTCAATAACGATAGTCCTTGCTACGCCTTGGCATGTTGACGACATCATCGGGCGCATAAAGAAGCGTATGCAGGAAGACCCGGAATTTCCGCGTTTTAAATGCCTTGCGTTTCCTGCAATGAGCGACAAATATCCGCAGGGTGTTTTGTTCCCGGAACGCTTCGGTAAGAAGTGGTACACGCAGCAGAGAGCCGTGCTTGGTGATTACGGCTTTCAGTCGCTCATGCAGCTGGAGCCGGTCAAGCGCGGCGGAAATATGCTCAATACGGAGTGTATTCAGCGGCACATGTCTGCGGCAGAGTTTCCGAAAGGACTTCGCTGGATGCGTATATGGGACTTGGCTCATACGGCAAAAGAGCGTGCTAAAGCAGATCCCGACTGGACGAGCGGAACATTGCTTGCTTTCAGCGTCCAGGAAGGTATGCCGCACCTTTGGATTAGAAATGTTGACAGGATGCGGAAGAACGCACCAGAGCGTGATGCTGAAATTCGTCAGGTGACTATGCTCGACGGTCCGTATGTAAAGATTGGTGTCGGTAACTCTTCGGATGCAAAAGACACGATAGCGACCATGCGCTCAATTCTGAAAGGAAAGCGTGTGGTTCTTTCTGTTCCTGAGAAGAAAGATAAGGTTGTCCGTGCGACACCTTTGGAGCCGATTTTCAAGGCCGGAAATGTGCATGTCGTGTACGGAGAGCCTTGGCTTGATGATTGGATAGCAGAAGTCAATGCGTTTCCTTTCGGGGCGCACGATGACCAGGTGGATAATCTGTCCGCAGGATATGCAATATGGCAGTCTCAGGATGATACGAGCGAATTATACAAATGGTAAACAAACAAGGGAGGAAAATAGATGGGCAATCAAAAGAATCCCTCTGCTAAGGTGCGGAGGAAAGATGGCTGGCAGAACCTTATGACGGGCTTGGGTTCCGCCAAAACCGCGAAGAAAGGTTTTACGCATCATGTCCTTACAGGAGTTATGACAGACCAGGAACTGGAGTCTCTTTTTTATGAAGATGGACTTGCAGCGCGAATAGTCAAACTTCTGCCGGATGATATGTTTCGTGAGGGGTGGGACTATTCATTTCCTAAACAGGATGATTTGTCAGCCGCAGAACTCGCTGAGCAATACGCTGGCATTATGGAAGAGCTTGAGGTTCAGCAGAAAGTAAAGGACGCTTTCGGCTGGAAGCGTCTGTATGGCGGAGCCGCAATCTTCATCTGCGTGATTGACGGACAAACTCCAGATAAGCCTTTGAATCCGAAGAAAATCCGGTCAATAGAGAAACTTCGGGTTATCGAACGAACTGAAATTCAGTTTGAGAATATCGTATGGCAGACAAACCCGGCACAGCCAAGATACGGGCTTCCCGTGATGTACCCTGTGAAATTTGAGGTTCCGGGCAATAAGGCAACGCAGGTGATGAATGTCCACTATTCAAGAATCATAGAGCTGCATGGTGATACTTTGCCACGGCATTCCATCACCGGAATCAGCTCCGAGAACCGCTACTGGGGAATCTCTTCTTTACAGCGGGCAAATGACCGCTTGAAATCGCTTGGTTCATCATTGGGAAGTATCGACCAGCTTTTGAGCGAGCTTGGTGTTGGAAAATACAAGATTAAAGACTTGGCACAGCTTCTTTCGTCAGAAGACGGTGCGGCCTCTATTAAACGCCGTGTTGAGCTGATGGATCTTGTAAAATCAACTTTCCGCAGTATGTACCTTGATAATGAAGAGGAATTCGTGCGTGACCAAATCAGTTTTCAGGGAGTGCCGGAAATTCTTCATATCCTGTTTATGCTGATTTCTGCGGATACAGGTTATCCAATGACCCGATTGTTCGGTATGTCTCCGGCTGGTATGAATGCAACCGGCGAGAGCGATATGAACAATTACTATGATATGGTCCGTTCACTGCAGGTTTCAGAGTTGCAGCCTGTACTGCTCCGACTTGTCCGCATTATTTCACAGTGGAAAGGAATTGAAGAGCCATACATTAAGTTCAGGCCACTTGAGACTATGAACGAGAAAGAACAGGCTGATTTGGAGAAGCAGAAAGCAGACCGTGAAAAAGTTGAGGCTGACACATACAAAGCGTACATCGATGCCGGGGTTCTTGAACCGTATGAGGTTCGATTCCTCAAATACGGTAACACATTGGATAACATTCCTGTGCCAAAAGATTTGAACATGCCGCCGGTCCAGGAGAATCCTGATGAGCCGCCAGAAGATGATGACAATGATGATGAGCCGGAGATTGGCTAGGCACGGGTGCACACAATGGGAGGAATTTATGAAACCGTGGGAACTTTTTAATCTTATTAAGAGCATTAAGCACGAGGAATATATCACTTCGGGTGATGATGTTCAGTGGACTATAAAGGTTGATGATGTTGGAAAAGTCGTAAGGCTTATTTTTGAGGAATCGTGCGGAAACACGGACTGGAAGAACAATCTCAATTTTCCGATGAAACTTTACAAAAAACAGGAATCCTGTATCAGGGCTGCCCGTGGCTGGGGTAATGCCTACAAATCATGCAACGATGAGATTATGCAGAAGATTATTTTTGCCACAGAAATCGCACCTGATTATCAGATTCACATCTGCGGCTGGAGTTATGGTGGCGCAGTGGCTCTTCTTGCAGCTGAGGATTTCCATTACCGGACAGGCAAAAAAGCGAGTGTTTACACATTCGGGGCACCAAAGCCGCTGTGGGGTAAAAAGACCCGCGAATATGTACGCTCTTGCGTAAACGAGGTTAAGCAGTATTCCCATGTAAACGACTGCGTTCCATTGATGCCGCCATTCCCAGGATATACAAGGCTCTCAACTGACCATATTGGAGGAAAAAGAAATTTCTTTAAGCTCTTCAATCCTTGGAAATACCACTGCATTTATGGCGAAGAATCGCTTTACAAGGAGTAGTGCATGAATGATTCACAAGCTACCCGCTCTGCACTCATAGTGCTTTTGCGGGCGCAGAGAAACGGCATGGGTCCGGCGGAAAAGGCGAAACGCAAGAAGCCGGTCCGCTGGCTCTATCCGTGGGCTACAGAAAACCATTACAGACGGCTTTATCAGGAATGGGTGAAGCCGGTTCGTGTGTTCGTGCATGAGTTCCTGGAAAAACATCAGGAATCGGTTCTGCGGGGCGATGCTGCAAATGCTGTTATCCGGCAGGATGCAGTCGCCGGTGAAAGCTTCGCACTCATGGTACGCTCTCTTAACGGCTGGGTGAATGCTTACATCTCAGATGATGAGCAGAAGAAACTCCGCTCTCCGATTTATATGGGGCTTGGAGATGTTTCCCAGAGTGCGTTCAACTTCAACGGCGGGCAGTACAACAAATCCGTGAAATCTGCATTGGGGGTGAATTTCCCGTCAGATGAAAGCTGGTGGCCAGATGCCCGGAAACAATGGCAAGACACTAACTATGAGGTAATCAGAAGCGACATCAGAAAATACATCTCCGACATCAACTCGACGACTGAGCAGGCCGTTACCAATGGCTGGAGCGTGAAAATGCTCTCTGAGCAGATTATGGCTCTTGATAGCAAAATCACAAAGAGCCGTGCTGCATTCATTGCCCGTGACCAGATAGGAAAACTCAACGGCATTATCACGCAGAAACGCATGCAGGACATAGGGCTTACGATGTATGAATGGAGCAGTTCAAGCGATGAGCGTGTCCGTGAAAGCCACGCGATCATGGACGGTAAGCTCTGCCGCTGGGACGATGCAACGGTTTACAGCGAAGACGGCGGAAAGACCTGGAAGCCTCGCCCGTCCGGTGCGGTTCTCATGCATCCTGGCATGGACTACCAGTGCCGCTGTTGTGCGCTCGCATGGTTCAACGAGCTGATTGACGAGGCGGATGGTGTAGAAAGTGAAAACATTTTCTATGGTTCTGCCGATAATATGCCAAAGGAAAAAGCATTGAAAACAACAAAGAAAATAGGAACCATAACAAAGGGTGATGCAATGACCTTTGAAGAAGCTGATGGAAATAGACCAAATCCGAATTTCCTTTTGGGCGGTGGATACAGGGAAAATTGCCAGGCATCAGTTGCTGTATTTGAGGCACGACTAAAAGGCTTTAATATACAGGCCAAGGCATTTGATGAGAATAATAAATATTTCAAAAAGCTTATGCGAAATCCTGCAAAAGCTTTTATAGATCCAGTAACTCGAAAACATCCAAAATGGCTTGAACGAGAAAGCTTTTCTTCCTGGGAAAAAGGCTTTGAATATGTTGATAAAACAGTTGAAGCCAACCAGCGGTATGCAATGCGTATGAAGTGGAAAAATGGTGGCGGCCATGTAATAACCGCTATAAGGTCAGATGATAAAAATCTGTTTTTCTATGACCCTCAATCAGGCTTTATCTACGAGGATGAAGATATTGAGTGGTTATTCAAAAATATAGATTTTTCAGACACTTCATATCAACCGGAATTATTGTATTTAAATCCCTTGCAATTTGACGAAAATGTATTACAATATGTGGTGGAGGCTGCAAATGGATAAGATTCTTGATTTTGCAAACAATGAGTTGCACAGG
>CALGGS010000225.1 GCA_937915735.1 uncultured Treponema sp. | reverse complement strand
AAAATGCTCCGGTGGAGCATTTTGAGCGAGTCTCCGAGCAGCTATGCTGCGAAGGTACTGAAGGAACGAAGTGAGTGAGGGAAGAGGCTGAGCGCTTAGCGAATGGCGGAAGGACGGTTGCCAGGAGAGTCGCGCCGTAAAATCACTTTCCTACTGATTGTTGAATTCTTCTTTTTTAATGGATATAATAGACCACTATGGAAACAGCAAATACAGTATTTACTCCGGCAGTCACACCAATCCGAATTGGCATTGATGTTGGCTCAACTACGGTTAAGGTCGTTTGTTTGGACGAAAACGACAAAATGATTTACGGAGATTATCAGCGGCACAGGGCGGATATCCGAAACACAATCATCACTGTTGTAACTCAGGCGTTAAACGAAGTCGAAAAAAGTACAAAACTTGGAGATAAACACACTGTTTCTGTAAAGGTCACTGGTTCTGGCGGCTTGTCTGTTTCTCAGTGGCTTAACATTCCTTTTATTCAGGAAGTCGTTGCGGCTACTACAGCCGTCAAAAAACTTATTCCTCAGACTGATGTCGTAATCGAACTTGGTGGCGAAGACGCTAAAATTACATATTTTACTGGTGGCGTAGAGCAGCGAATGAACGGAACTTGTGCAGGTGGTACGGGTGCCTTTATTGACCAGATGGCGGCTCTTTTGGAAACTGACGCTCCAGGACTCAACAAACTCGCAGCCGGTTGCAAGCAGATTTACCCGATTGCTGCCCGCTGTGGTGTATTCGCAAAAACTGATGTTCAGCCGCTTATTAACGAGGGCGCTAGAAGGGAAGATATTGCCGCTTCAATTTTCCAGGCGGTCGTAAATCAGACGATTTCAGGACTTGCCTGCGGTAAGCCGATTAAAGGTCATGTCGCTTTCTTGGGCGGTCCGCTCCACTTCCTTGACCAGCTAAGAGTCCGGTTTATTGAAACTTTAAAGCTTAAGGATGACGAGATTATCGTTCCGGAAGACAGCCAGCTTTTCGTTGCGGCAGGCTCTGCCTATTCTGCGGAAAAGGTCTGTAATCCCCTGTCTTCTTCAATGCCAAAGACTTTCCCGACGATTAAGGATTTCCGTGATTCCTTAAAAAATCTTGAAGGTGCTGAGCTTAATGAGGTTCAGCGGCTTGAACCGCTTTTTGTTGATGAAGAGGATTTGGCAGCCTTCCGAAAGCGGCACGGAGAGGACAAGGCAAAGCGTGGTGATTTGAATGCTGAGAGCGGCCCGCTTTTCCTTGGTTTGGATGCTGGTTCTACGACGACAAAGGCCGTTCTTGTAAACAAAAAAGGCGAAATCCTGTGGGATTTTTATGATGTAAACGCTGGAAATCCAGTTGATTTGGCTGTCCGGGTCCTTAAGGATTTGTACAAAATTTTACCGAAAGACTGCTATATTGCCCGTGCCGTTTCCACGGGCTACGGCGAGGCTCTTTTTCAGGCGGCTCTCGGAGTTGATGCCGGTGAGGTAGAGACAATCACTCACTACAGAGCTGCGGAATTCTTTGTTCCTGGCGTTGAGTTTCTGCTTGACATTGGCGGTCAGGATATGAAGTGTCTTCGGATGAAGGACGGAGCAATCACTTCCATTCAGCTCAACGAGGCTTGTTCGGCTGGTTGTGGTTCCTTCTTGGCAAACTTTGCGAATTCAATGAATCTTGACATCAAGGAATTTTCAAAAAGGGCCTTGCTTGCGAAAAAGCCGGTCGATTTGGGAAGCCGATGTACTGTCTTTATGAACAGCCGGGTAAAGCAGGCTCAGAAAGAAGGCGCTACGATTGACGATATTTCTGCAGGTCTTTCTTATTCTGTAATTAAAAATGCCCTCTTCAAGGTAATCAAGCTCCGTCGGGCGAGCGAAATTGGAACTAAGGTCGTGGTTCAGGGCGGAACCTTCTATAACGATGCGGTTTTGCGTGCATTCGAGAAAATCGCGGGAGTCAATGTATTCCGTCCTGATGTCGCGGGTCTTATGGGCGCTTACGGTTCGGCTCTCATTGCTTATGACCAGTGGTGCGATTTGACCGCTCCAAAGCCTGGTCAGGAAAAAGGCTGGGTTCCGCCAAAAATCGTTTCAAACATTGCGACTTTGGAGCAGCTGGAGCAATTTAAAGTTGATTTGGAGCTTACCCGATGCGGCGGCTGTCAGAACAACTGTCTTTTGACGATTAATACTTTCACCACAGGCGGACAAAAGCGCCAGTTCATCACTGGAAACCGATGTGAAAAGGGCTTGGAACGCCATCAGCTCAAAGACGAAAACGCAAAAACCGTCGACGGCTCAAACAAAAACAACACTGGCGTTGAAGACACAGGCTACGAACTTCCAAATCTCTTCGACTGGAAGTACAAGAGGCTTTTCAATCATTATGTGCCTCTCCGCCCAGAAGAAGCCCCGATGGGCAGCGTGGGTATTCCTCGTGTTCTTAATATGTATGAAAATTATCCGCTCTGGTTTACGATTTTCACGAAGCTGGGATTTCAGGTTAAAACCTCGCCTCGCTCAAGCCGAATGATTTATGAGCGGGGAATCGACTCAATTCCATCTGAATCTGTCTGCTATCCTGCGAAAATTTCTCACGGACACATGGAATCCCTGCTCAAAATGGGCTGCAAATTTATTTTCTATCCATGTATTCCTTATGAAAAGCTTGAGGACAAAGGTGCGGGAAACCATTACAACTGTCCTGTCGTCACATCATATCCTGAAGTCTTAAAGCACAATCTTGACTCTATCGAAGAAGCAAGCGATTTGCTCTTTATGAATCCATTCCTTCCGATTTACGATTTGCCCCGCCTGCGTGAGCGAATGTATGAGGAGCTTCACAAGCATTTTGCTTCCCTCACAAAAGAGCAGGTTTATGCGGCTGTCGATGAGGGCTGGAAGGAGCAGGAGCAGTTTAAGATTGACACACAGAAGGCTGCAGAAGAAGCACTGGAAGAACTTGTTGTTACCGGCGGAAACGGAATTGTTCTTGCCGGCCGGCCTTATCACCTAGACCCGGAGATTAATCACGGAATTCCAGAGATGATTCACGGTTTGGGGCTTGCCGTCTTTACTGAAGATTCAATCGCTCATTTAGGCTCTGTAGAACGCCCGCTTAGAATCATTGACCAGTGGACTTATCATAACAGACTTTACAGGGCTGCGAATTTCGTTTCTGGAATGCCGAACTTGGAGCTTGTTCAGCTTACTTCATTTGGCTGTGGTTTGGACGCAGTTACGGCGGATCAGGTCGACGAAATTATGAAGTCAAAGAGCAGAATGTACACGCTCATTAAAATTGACGAGGGAAGTAACCTTGGTGCCGTTAGAATCCGAATCCGAAGTCTTATTGCGGCTGTTAAGGCTCGTCAGCGAAACAGAAAAAAGCTGGAGACTAAGAGCGCGGCTTATCAGCGGGTAATTTTTACCGAAGAGATGAAGCACGAGTACACAATTCTTTGTCCGCAGATGTCGCCGATTCACTTCAGATTGCTGCAGAAGGCTTTCCAATACTCAGGCTTTAATTTCGTCGTTTTGGACTCGGTTGATCCGAAGGCTGTGGATGCAGGTCTCAAATTCGTAAATAATGATGCCTGCTATCCTTCGATTTTGGTCACAGGACAGCTTATCGAAGCCCTTGAATCTGGAAAATACGACATAAACAAAACGGCGGTAATCATTTCGCAGACTGGCGGTGGTTGCCGTGCTACGAACTACATCGGCTTTATTCGCCGTGCCTTGAACGATGCGGGCTGGAGTCATGTTCCTGTAATTTCGCTTAATGCTCTCGGAATGGAAAAAAATCCTGGCTTTACTTTCACGCCTGGAATGGTTCATAAGGCGATGATGGCTGCCTTCCTTGGCGACCTTTTGATGCGGGTGCTTTACAGAGTCCGCCCTTACGAAGCAGAACCAGGCAGTGCAAACCGCCTCTACGAAAAATGGAACGCCAAAGCCGAGGAAATGTTGAAGTCTAATTCAATCTTTAAATACCGAAGATTGATTCGTGGAATAGTGCGTGACTTTGACAGACTGCCAATCTTACCGATTAAAAAGCCTCGTGTCGGTGTTGTCGGTGAAATTCTCGTAAAATTCCACCCGACTGCGAACAACGATATGGTAAATGTAATCGAAAAAGAGGGCGCTGAGTGCGTAATGCCGGATTTGATGGACTTCCTTTTCTACACATTCTCTGACGGCGTTTTCAGAACTCGTGAGCTTGCTTTCCCGAAATCTGAAGCGCGAAATGCAAAAATCTTCGTCTGGGCATTGGAACTCTACCGAAATTATATGAAAAAATGCCTTCGTAAGAGCCGAAGGTTTGAGCCGCCAAGCTCAATCTGGGATATGATGAAGAGCGTTGAGGGAATCATTCAGACTGGAAATATTTCCGGCGAAGGCTGGTTCTTGACTGCCGAAATGGTAGAGCTTATTCATTCCGGCGCACCAAGCGTAGCCTGCGTTCAGCCCTTCGCTTGTCTTCCGAACCACATCACGGGCAAAGGAATGATAAAAGAGCTTCGCCGCCGGTACCCTGAGTCTAACATCTCTGCGATTGACTATGACCCTGGCGCAAGCGAAGTAAACCAGCTCAACCGATTAAAGCTTTTGCTTTCAAATGCTCCAATCGGAAAGAATCCTGACGAGCTTCCCAACGGCAAAATCTGGACGAAAAAAGGCGAAGTTGAGCCAATCATCCAGTATGCGAGCGGGGGAGCGCAGTTTGTTGACGATGACCCGATTGACGCAAGAAATGCGGTGCCGGCAACTACGGCGTAGGATTTTATGAAAGAAAATTCTCTGATTCAAATAAAAAATTGCCGTGTTCAGGATTTGCACGGCACAAAAATTGCCTCTCTCGACTGGGAAATGCGTGCGGGTGAGGCCTGGCTTGTTATTGGTCCTAACGGAGGCGGAAAGGCTGACTTTTTGAGAGCTTTGGCTGGAGAAAAGCAGATTTTGCCGAATGTTTCTTCAGACGCTCTTTATGAAACAATATTTTCTGATTCTGTAGAAATCGTTTCCCTCGAAAGGGCTGCGAGCTTGATTCAGGAAGAGCGGGATTTAGATGAAAGCGAATATCTAAATAAAATTGATGAAGGACGAACCGGAAGGCGATTTATCTGCGAGGTTTTGGGAGGTCCCGACGCAAAGCACAGGAATCTTCCCTTGCCAGCGATTGCAGGGCGGCTTGAAACTTTGCCAGAGGTAAAACTTTGCGGAGTCGAGAAGATTCTTGACCGCGGACTTAAATTTATGTCTACCGGTGAAATCAGGAGAACGCTTCTTTGCAGGGCTCTTCTTTCTGGAAAAAAACTTTTGATTTTAAGTGACCCCTTTGCAGGGCTTGACGCTCAAAGCCGAAGTATTTTGCTCGAATTTTTCAAAACAATCGTAGGAAAGCAAAAAAATTCATCTTCATCAGAGCCTAGAACGACGATAATTCTTGGAATGGAGCGCTATCACGAAATTCCAGAGACGATTACGAATGTCCTTGAGTTTTCAGAGGGGAAGGTTTCTTTTTCAGGATTAAAAGGGGACTACGAAAAATTGCTTTCTGAGCGAAACGAAAAGAAAGCTATATCTCGTGAGAGCGAAAAGACTGCCTTTGTGAGCGAGTTGAAAGAAATTCAAAGTGAAGGAAGCAAATTCCTTGACAACGCTCAAAATGATTGCAATAGGCCAGCTTCTCTCGTGAAAATGGTGAATGTGAATGTCGGCTGGGATGACCATCGCGTTCTGCGGGATTTTAACTGGGATGTTAAAAAGGGTGAGCACTGGCTTATCCGTGGACCTAATGGCAGCGGCAAAACTACTCTCCTTGAGCTTATCACGGGTGACAATCATCAGGTTTTCTCGAATGAGGTTTATCTATTTGGGAAAAAACGCGGTTCTGGAGAAACAATCTGGGATATCAAAAAAAATCTTGGAATTGTAAGCTACCGCTGGCATGTGGAGTACAGAATGGTTGGCGGAACTGACCTTGAAAGCGTGATTATCTCCGGATTTAAAGATTCAATCGGGCTTTACGAGCAAAAAACTGATGTTGAGATTCAGATTGCAAGAAAATGGCTTCGCCTAGGCGGATTTGAAGGACGGGAAAAGGAATCTTTTGGAAAATTAAGCTATGGCGAGCAGCGTGCGGTTTTGATTCTGCGTGCGGCCGTAAAAAACCCGAAGATTCTGATTCTTGATGAGCCTTGTCACGGCCTTGATGAAAATTACAGGCAGAAGATTCTGGATTTAATCGAAACTGTCGCTGAAACTGGCACGACTACGATTTTGCATGTCACTCACGATCCAAGCGAAGTTCTTCCCTGCGAAAAGCATATTCTTGAGTTGCGGCCTGATGAAAATCCTATGTATAAAATAATTTCTCAATAAGCAAAGTAAAAAACTGAAAAGTCTGATTAAGAAAAGTTTAAGAAAGAACTTATAATAATTCTTTTTGACTGACAGAAATGAAATCCTTGTTATAATCTTGATTATCAATCTGAGATAGTGAAGATTTTATGGAGGATTTTATGAAACGAAGGTTTTCGGGATTTTTTTCTGTTATATCGCTTTTTTTGATTTTTTCTTCATGCGTTATTGATTCTGACGACAAATGTATAAGCGTTAGTATCTCTTCGGATTCTGATTCTTCAACTTTGGAGGCTTCTGGCGAGACTCTGACTCTTAGGGCGAATGTTTCGACTCTGGGAGATGTTTCTATTTCAAAATATAAATGGAAGGTCTTGGACGAAGATGAAAATGAATGTGATGATTATGCGAATATTTCTTATGACAAAGATACTGCAACTCTTACTACTTGCAATACTACAACAAGCGCCCAGACAGTGATTGTAAAATGCAAGGTCACGACTAATTCAAGTTCTGTTTATGATTCTGGTGAAATTTCTTTTATTGTCAGTCCTGCAACTGTGACTGCAAAAATCTCAGGCTCTGATTCAATTTCATATAACGGAACGGCTGAACTTACTGCGTCTTCAAATCTTTCAGGCTCGTCTATTTCTTACACCTGGGAAATTACTTCCGGTTCTGATTATGCAAGCCTTTCTGGCACAAATGGGGAAAGTGTAACTTTAACAGGAAAAAATTCGACTTCTTCAGCTCAAGCTGTGACGATTCAAGTTACGGCTTCTGACGGAACAGGCTCTGCTACTGCAAGTAAGACAATTTCTGTGGCAAAAAATGGCGAGACTGTCACTGACTCTTTGACTGGCGTAAGTCTTTCGGCTTCTTCTTCAAGCATTTCAGCAAGCGGAAGCACAATTCTTACAGCAAGCCCGTCATACGCGGGAAACCCGACGATTTCTTACACCTGGGAAATTACTTCCGGCTCTGATTATGCAAGTCTTTCTGGCGCAAACGGAAAAAGCGTAACCTTGACGGGAAAAAATACAGAAACAGCTTCTCAAAGCGTTACCGTAAAAGTGACGGCAAGTGACGGCTCTGCCTCATATTCTGATTCTGCTACGATTACGGTGGGGGCTTTAAGCTCAAAGGTTTCAACCGGAATTACGACGAGCACTTTATATCTTGATTTGACGAACGGCAAAGTTTCTGCGGACAACTCGACATGGTATGAAATTACGACTTCAAACACGACCTTTAACGACAGCTCGGCCTCTGACACGCTAAAGGTAAAATTCACAGAGGATGATTCTGGCTCTTCAACCGGTTTAATCAAAGTGAATGCCGAAGACTATACAGGAGAACTTACCGTAAATATTTCTGGCACTATGACAAGTGGTGGCGTAAAAATACAGTCAAATGCGAGCGATGCGGTAAATGTCATTCTGAACGGGGCTAAAATCACTTCTTCAAATTATCCGTGTCTTGAAGTGACGAAGGGAAGTGCGGCTAATGTCACTCTTACCGGGGCTAACACATTTACTGACGGCAGAAGCTACGGCACGGGCTATGGCGAGGAATATTCGACATCTTCAAGCGATACATATACTGATGACGACGGAAACTCAGTCCCCTGTACTGTCACAAGATCAGCACAGAGAGAAGGAAGTGACTCAAAGGGCACTTTGTACAGTAAAGGTGATTTGAAGATTTTGGGAAGCGGCTCCCTTTCTGTTACCCAGGCATACAAAAACTGTATCGCTTCAAAAGACGGAACGCTCACGGTGGACGGCGGAACACTCACACTTAAAAATTATACATATTCTTCAACTTCGCCACTTTCAGATTATTCAAAAATCCAATCATCTGGTACTGGTAAGAACGGACTTTTTGGTGGAAAAGGAATCATTGTGAATGGCGGAACTATCACTTTCTATGGCTGTGGTATTGTTTCTACAAGCGATTTAAGAAAAGCAAATGCCTTTAAGACGGATGATGATGATTATAGTTCAAGTTATGTTACGATTGCCGGTGGAACGACAAGCGTAACGACATGGAATGGCAAAGGAATAGCCGCTCCTGTCGTAAAAATTTCTGGCGGAACTAACACAATTACGGCAGCTGGTGTCACAGGATTTACGAACGACAATAAAAAAACAGGTTCTTATTATGACGCGGACGGCGTTTCTAGCGGTTCTACATCTATAACTTTTGCGGCTGAGGGAATCGAAGGAGATACTAGCATTTCAATTTCTGGTGGAACTACGATTGTCACTGCCGAATATGATGACGGATTGAATGCAGGAAGCAGCATTTCAATTTCTGATGGTTTTGTTTATGTGAAATCCAAAGGTGATGGCATTGACTCTAACGGAACTATGTCAGTAAGTGGTGGAATAACAGTTGTTTGCACTTATGCCAATGATAACTCTCCGATTGATTTTGATTCTTCTTTCAAAGTAACTGGGGGAAAAATCCTTGCAATTGGAACGGATAGTATGGGTGAAACTACTAAGGTTTCTTCAAGTATAAATCTTGTGAATTATTCTTCTTGTTCTGGAAGTGCAAATACTTATTTCGCAATTAACAATTCAAGCGGAACGAATATTGTTGCAGTAAAGGCTCCTTATGCTTATTCAATGGCTCTTTACATCGACAGTTCTTTAAGTGGAAGTTATACTGCTTACAAGAATGCTACAGTCAGCGGAAATGAATACATTTCTGGAACGGGCTTTTATCTTCCTGCAACGAGTGCAAGCGGAACTTCAATAAGCTCAATGACTGCCAGCACTTCAACATCTTCTTCCGGTAACAGCAATGCTCCTGGCGGAAGTAGTGGCCAGACGCGCCAGACGCGCACACCCCGCCACTGGCGAAGGCGGTCGCCGCCATCGACGCGTCGCAGGCCAAGGCGGACAAGACCTACGTCGACCTGCTCGTGGCCTATGATTACGCGGCGGCCGAGTGGGTGGAGTCGAACGGCGGCATGACCAACTTTGCCACGCTGGCGGTGCAGAAGATGGGTAATGAAGCAGACTTCATCAACATCACGGCCTTTGGAAAGGTCGCAACGCTGATGGAAAAATACGGGGTTCCGCTCCACCACAGGAAGCTGATCCTCGGTCATTCCGTGCAGGACTTGACGGAGGGCGTGTACACCCATGTGGATCCGTCCGTCCTTGTCGAGGATATCAACAGGATCCCCGCAAGGTTCGCATGATGCCGTGCCGCGCCTGCCCGAAATTTTACACAAAACATTTAAATATTAAATCTTCAAATATACCTGATACAAATTTATTATCAAATTCGACCGATTTTTTTTGTAATATATTACTTTTATTATTATTAAAATTATATTAATAATTAAATATATATATTGAACAACTTCATTCATTACTGTTTCATAGAAGAGAGCTCTAATAGAATTAACCAATTTTATTTCTTTATATATTTGCAAATT
>CALGGS010000224.1 GCA_937915735.1 uncultured Treponema sp. | reverse complement strand
GCATGTTGCCCGCAATCGTCTTACCAAATCGGCGGGGGCGAGAAATACAGATATAAGTGTTATCAGATGCCATAAACTCATTAATGACAGAAATCATCATGGTTTTGTCGACATATATTGGACGCTTTAATGTTCGCTTGAAATTCTCATTGTTCGGATTCAGATAGATTCCCATATTTGCTCCTGAAATGGATTATAGCACAATATGGGAAAAAATTGAATGACTGGAAAGAATTACAGAAAAATCTGTCTCATCTTAACTCTTCGCTGACCTTTTGAATTTCCGTAAGTTTTGCGAGTGTTTTTCCAGAATCAAGGGCATCAAGAGCCATTTTGTAGCCGTCCCTGATTGTTTTTGCCTTTCCGCACAGATACAATAGAGCGCCTGCGTTCAAGCCGACTGCGTATCGAATCGTTTTTCTGCCTTTTCCTTTCAAAACCTCAAGCGCGAGGGCTGCATTTTCGCTTCCGTTCCCGCCGTAAAGCTCGTTTTCGTCACTGTCCGTAATTCCGAAATTTGCCGGATCGATTATATACTGGTTTTCGTTTCCTTTTTCGTCAATCTGATAGACAAAGGTCTTTGCGCAAGGGCTGATTTCATCGTAGCCGTCTTCGCTGTTTACGACCATAACACGCTTTGCGCCGAGAGAGATTGCCGCATGAGCGTAATCTTTTAAAAGCCCCTTTGAATAAACGCCAAGAAGCTCATATTCTGCGTTCGCTGGATTTAGGAGAGGCCCCAAAACATTGAAAATCGTTTTAATACCGAGAGCTTTTCTGATTGGACCTGCGAATCGCATTGCAGAATGGTAGACTGTCGCCATTAAAAAGCCGAATCCCGTTTTTTTGACAAGCTCGGCCGTCTGTTCAGGCTGTGCCATTATGTTGATTCCAAGATTTTCAAAGAAGTCAGCGGCTCCGGATTTTGACGAGACGGCCCTGTTTCCGTGCTTTGCTATGACCTGACCACAGCTAGCTACGACCAATGCGCTCAAAGAAGAGATGTTGAAGCTCCCTTTTCCGTCACCGCCAGTTCCGACTATTTCCGCAAGCCCGTGATTTTTAAGAGGAAAGTCAGTTTTCTTTTTGAGCATGACTTCTGCCGCTCCTGCCATTTCTTCTGAGGTCGGCAGCCCCCGTGCAGCCATTGCTGTAAGAACTGCAGAAGAGATTTTTTCATCCAACATTCCGTCTGTAAGCTCACCGATGAACTGACCGACTTGCTCACGATTTAACGGCTCTTTTTTGTCGATGAGCTGATTCAAAATCAAGGTGTAAGAAAGATTTTCACGGCTGTATTTTAAAAAGCCCTTGAAAAGAGCGTCAGTTTTTTCGCTGGCAACGCTTTCCGGGTGGAACTGAACGCCTTCAATTATGAGAGTTTTGTGTCTGATGCCCATAATGTCACCGTCTTTTGCTCTTGCCGTAACTTCAAACTCTGATGGTAAGGTGCTTTCGTCGATTACGAGCGAATGATAGCGGGTAAAATTCGCCTTCTGACCGACATTTCTGAAAATTCCCCTGCCGTCAGTTTTGATTTCCTCGACTATTCCGTGACGAATATATTTTGCTCTGACGATTTTTGCCCCGAAAGCAGCTCCTATTGCCTGATGCCCCAGACAAATTCCTAATATTGGCAACTTTCCTGCAAAATATCGGATTGCTTCCATTGATATTCCTGCTTCTGCTGGAGTTCCGGGGCCTGGGCCTACGACCAAGTGACTTGGTTTGGCTTCTTCAATTTCTTTTACGCTACATTCTTCTGAGCGGAAAACTTTTACGGGAAGCCCTGAGACTTTTTCAAGGCTCTGCACGATATTAAAACTAAAACTGTCCTTATTGTCGATGAAAGCAATCATATTGTTCCTCCTGAAACTCTTTTACTTTTTGCAGAAAAGTGATGTTTCTATAAATAGAAGCGTTACTGTATGTAGAAACAATATATTAAAAAAATGTTTCTGTCAACAGAAACATTTTTTTAATAATAGAACTTTGGCAAAAATCATAGATTTTTGTAGACTCGACTAAAAACGCTTCTCAAGCGTTTTTTCGCCTTTGGCGACCGTCTCCCTATGTCAACAGAAACACACATTTGATAATAGAAATTTGGCAAAAATCATAGATTTTTGTAGACTCGACTAAAAACGCTTCTCAAGCGTT
>CALGGS010000223.1 GCA_937915735.1 uncultured Treponema sp. | reverse complement strand
GTGTAGAAGAGGGCGGCCGGGTCGAGTGGGTCTCAGGCTCTTTCGGAAGCCACATCTCATATTTGTACCCCCAGAGCGACTTGATTGGCCGGGGAGCCAGGGCTGAATTCACTGGCGTTACTTTTGCAGGCGAAGGGCAGAACCTTGACACGGGAGTCAAAATGGTTCACATCGCTCCAAATACCACCAGCGTAATCACCACAAAGTCCCTTTCAAAATCTGGCGGCATCTCAACCTACCGAAGTGCAATCTACATCGGAAAGGAAGCGGCGGGAAGCAAGGCCAGCGTTTCCTGCGAGAGCCTTATGCTCGACAACATTTCCCGCAGCGACACAATCCCTGCTATGGACATTCACACCGATGACTGTGATGTGGGCCACGAGGCAAAAATCGGGCGGATTTCAAACGACGCGGTCTTCTATTTGATGAGCCGGGGAATATCTGAGGAAGAGGCAAGGACAATGATTGTAAGCGGATTTGCAAATCCTGTCTCAAAAGAGCTTCCTTTGGAGTATGCCGTTGAGATGAACAATCTGATTCGCCTTGAGATGAAAGGCAGTCTCTAATTGAAAAGATTTTCTTTTGCCTTTATTTTTTTATCAATCTTTTTTCCTCTGGCTGCCGGGGAATTTGCCTCTCCGTCGCACCTTTTTGCCTGTGATGAATGGAAATTTCAGTTTCCTGAGGGGAATAAAATGGCAGAAGAAAAATCGCTGCGAGGTTTTTCTTCAAAATACTTTTCTCTCTTCACAGACAAAAATGGAAATGAATGGATTCACTTTTTTCTGGATGCATCCGAGCCTGGTCACTCAAAAAATACAAAATATGCACGCAGCGAACTTCGTCATACAGAAAACTGGACGCTTTCAAAAAAACGGCGGCTTTCCTATACTTTTAAGGCCTTTGCCGCTAAGGAAAATTCTTCATATACAGTCGGGCAGATACATATTTTGCCTGACGACTCCGTGCTGAAAAACGAGAAATCTCCACTTTTGAGAGTTGAAATCGTAAAGAATCAGCTTAGGGCAAAAATCAAGGACTACAAAACAGGGAAATACGAAACTTTTTTACTTGGGCCTTACAAAAATGGTGATGAAAAAACTGTTTCCATTGAAACTGACGAAAAAAATATTTCAGTATACATTGACGGTGAAAAATTTTTTACAAAAGAAGTTTTTTGCCCGCTAAAAAACTATTTAAAGGTCGGATTGTATCCTCAGGAAAATAAAGGTTTATTCGAGATGTTTGTAAAAAATCTGTCTGTGGAAATCGATTCCACCCTTGCGAATCCAATTATTGCTAAAATAAAATCATTGGATTCGCTTTAAATTGCAACATATTCGCAGAGTCAGCCCCATTGTCTCCGCCTTTTCGTTGCAATGTGATATTTCCCAAGTGAATATTTCCTGATTTAGTAAATTTAACCTGACAATCGCCAGCGTAAATTGAGATTGCTTCATTTACAGCAATCAATTTCCATTTATAACCATCACTCTTATTGATTACTAAAGTCCATTCTGCCGCAAAACGTCCTCGCCCACGAATTACATCGCTGATAATCATAATCATATTTTTCTGCAAAAATGATTTCAGTTTTTCTTGCTCGTTCTGTGTGAATTCATCCACAAACATTCTTTTTGAATCACGAGAGCCATTTCTTGGAGGAAGCTCGCCATCATACAGTTTTAGAAGATTTTCAATTTCAGAATCAATGTGCCAGTTTTCCAAATATCCATCAACTTTTTTCTTTTCAACCTGATTGAAACCGACATCATTTGACACAAGTTTCACTTGAATATTCTCAAGGGATGTGAGTTCTGTGTCCTTTGACTTCTTTTTTATCATAACATTGATTGTGACATTTATATCCGACTTGTAGCCTTTGCCACCAATTTTTTCGGCATGAACAGATGTAATTTCATCAAGATTATACATCATTACCTCAAGCCACTTTTGAGCGTCCGAATCTTTTTTCCAATTATTGAATTTATCTGCGACTTCCAGCTCATTATTGTTACCACCTTTTGCTATTTCAGAACCTGTCATAGATATGCTGCAACCTCCTTTTTTTCAAGGGCACTTTTCATAATTTTCTGTAAAACATCAACAACAACTGAATTTCCAAATTGCTTATATGCTACTGTATCACGCTCTGCTATTTTAAAATTCTCAGGAAAACCATCTAATCTTGCACACTCTCTTGGAGCAAGTTTTCTGATTTTTCCATTCACACGATACAAACCTGTTTTTGCTCCAGCTCCTCCACCATAAGCTGATAGGGTAATTGCAGTTCCAAGCGGGCTGTAAATTCTTTCGCCTTGTCCACCTTTATTTACAGTGCCGATTCTTAATGGAATATTTGAAAATGTTTCTTTTATGCTATTGTTTATGACGACATCATTCCTATGGATTTCATATTTTTCGGTTTCTGAATCGGGAAGAATTATATCCAAAACATGTTTTGTTAGATTTTCTTCCTCAGGGAATTTAAACTCTTTTATATTCAAATCTTTTCTAAAGCAAACGATGTAAATTCGCTTTCTACTTTGAGGAACTCCATATTTTGAGGCATCAAGAACCTCATCAAAAACATCATAACCGATTTCATCGAGTGTATTTTTTATAACAGCAAGCGTTTTTCCACCATCGTGTCGGGCAAGATTTTTTACATTTTCCAGGAACATCACTTTTGGTTGCTTTTCTTTAGCGATTCTCGCCACATCAAAGAATAAAGTTCCACGGCTATCTTCAAATCCCAATTGTTTTCCGCTGATAGAAAATGCCTGACAGGGGAAACCTGCGCACAAAATATCGTGGTCTGGGACATCTTTTTCATCGATTTTTGTGATGTCCCCCGCAGGCTTCAATCCGAAATTCCTTTCATAGACTTCTGCGGCATCTTTATCCCATTCGCTTGCAAATACAGCTTTTCCACCAAGCGAAGAGAGTGCCAAGTGAAATCCCCCTATTCCTGAGAATAAGTCAATGAAACTAAATTCTTTTGTCATAATTATACTATACGCTGAACAAGGTGATTTTGCAAGTGTTTTTTATTATTTTTTAGAACTCCTCTTATCGCTTTTCAATCGGAACATATTCCCGCTCAGCAGAAATATTTTTGTATGCAGGACGGTAAATCTTTCCGCCAGCTACAATTTCCTCGATTCGGTGAGCGCTCCAGCCTGCGATTCTTGAAACTGCGAAAATCGGAGTGAAAAGCTCACGGGGAATGTTCAGCATTGAGTAAACGAAGCCTGAATAAAGGTCAACATTTGCGCAGATTTTCTTTCCGTCGCCGTGCTTGTTGTAAAGAATATCAGGACTGAATTTTTCAACCATTTTGTAAAGATTGTATTCTTCTTCAAGACCCTTTTCGCGGGCAAGCTTTGCCGCCTTGTCACGCAAAAGAGTGGCACGAGGATCATTTATTGTGTAAACTGCGTGTCCCATTCCATAGATAAGGCCTGTGTGATTGAAAGCCTCTTTATTGGCGATTTTTTCAAGGTATGCTTTGACTTCGTTTTCGTTAGACCAGTCCTTTACATTTTCTTTGATATCGTCCATCATCTGTGAGACCTGAATGTTCGCACCACCGTGCCTTCTTCCCTTCAAAGAGCCGACTGCAGCCCCTATAGCAGAATAAGTGTCCGTGTCTGCCGAAGAAACGACATGAACCGTAAGAGAAGAGTTGTTACCGCCACCGTGCTCTGCGTGCAAAATCAAAGCCAAGTCCAAAAGCTTTGCTTCATCGTCGGTGAAAGCCTTGTTGTTTCGGATGAGGCGCAAGAAATTTTCTGCCGTTGAAAGCTCTGGAAGCGGATTGTGAATGTACATTGATTTTCCGTCGTAATATCGCCTTTTTGCCTGATAGCCGTAAGCCGTAAGAGTTGAAAAACGAGAGATAAGCTCAACGCACTGACGCAAGACATTTGAAAGCGAGCGGTCTTCTGGATTCGGGTCGTAAGAGTAAGAAGCAAGAACGCCACGAGCAAGCTTGTTCATAATGTCGTCAGAAGGAGCCTTCATAATCATGTCTTCGGTAAAATTGTCTGGCAAAGCCCTCATGCTTCCCAAAAGCTCGTTGAATTCATTAAGCTCGTCCTGTGTCGGTAATTTTCCGAAAAGAAGAAGATATGCGCACTGCTCGTATCCAAACTGATTGTGGGCTTCCGCATCCTTTATGAGGGACTCGACATTGTAGCCACGGTAAATCAGGCGGCCAGGAATCGCGACTTTTTTGTCATCCTTTACTTCGTAGCCGACTACATCGCCAATGCTGGTTAGGCCAACCAGAACGCCGGTTCCGTTTTTGTTGCGGAGACCTCGCTTAACATCATATTTTTCGTAGAGGCTTTTGTCGATTGGGTCGTTTCCCTGTGCGATTGAGGCAAGCTTTTCGATGAGGATTTTCTTGTCGACATGGGCGTGAATTTTATTTTTCATATCTTCAATGTGCTGGATTTCCCGCTCACTGAATTTTACTCCCTGCCCATGAAGCTGCTCCTCAATTTTGTTCTTTAAGGCTTCCAAATCAAGGCGCTCTGCCGCTGTCAACTCCATATCGTACCCCCACACAATATGCAAGAAAATTGCATATTTATACAGTTTTTATGAATATTATGCAAAAATTATACAAAATTTTGCATAGAGGTGCAAGTAACAATTAAATCAAGCCTGCAAGACCATCAAACCAATTTTTGAATAATTCCGGCCAGATACTACATTCCTTTTCGATATGCGAGCCGTCTGCCTTGGCACTTTCTTCATTTGCAAGGGCAAGCGCGTGCTTTCCGCGGTTAAACAAATGATATTCACAATCTATTCCTTTCTCATAAAGGGCATCGGCAAGCAAAAGCGTATTTTTGGCTGGAACCGCTTCGTCCTGAATTGTATGCCAAATAAAAGTCGGGGGAAAATCGTTTGAGATATTTTTTTCGATTGAAACAACATCCCTCATATCAGATTTTTTTAGAAAAGAACAGATTTTTTTAGAGTCTTCTTCAGAAATGGAGCCAATTACATTTTCAATCGATTCTTTATGACAATAACGCTCATCTGAAGTCACGACAGGATAACAGAGACAAAGCACATTCGGCCTGATTTTTTCTTGTGAATGTGAAATATATGCTTTTAAAAATTCTGAATTCCAAAAACAGCCGAGACTTGCCGCCAAATGTCCGCCCGCCGAAAAACCGCAGAGAATTATTTTTGAAGGGTCGACATTCCACTTTGAAGCATTTTCCCGAATAAAAGCAATTGCGTCTGCAAGGTCAGTAAGTGCCTCCGGAAATTTCATCGGCGCAACAGTATAAGTCAAGGTTGCACTGTGAAAGCCTAAAGAAAGCATTTTTAATGCGACAGGCTCCCGCTCTCGAATACCGACATGATTGTACCCTCCTCCGGGAATGACCAAAACAAGGGGGCGTTTTTTTTCAGGATTAAATTCAAAATTTTCGTGCAGATAAGTTCGTAAACAAACATTTTTACTTAAAGAATAACTTTCGTGAATCATAAAATTAGTATAGACTAAAATTATGAAAAGTTCAGCAATTTCTGTCATTCAGGGGCCGCTTTCTCAAAAAAATGCAAATGTCGCTGTCCTCCGAAACGGAACGATTGTAACGGCCAGAATTCTTTCAAAAAATTCTGACGGAACCTTCACGCTCTCTCTCGCAGGGCAAAAAATCAATGTAAAAAGCGAGGCCCTTCTAAAAATCGGCTCAACAATTTCTGCAAAAGTAAGCTTGGCCGGAAAGGAGGTACAGCTTTCTCTTATAAAAGAAAATCCGGAAAGCAATGAAATTTTCCAGAAATTTTCCGCCCAAACAGAAATAAGTCCGCAAATCGCAAATCTTCTGACTTCGCTAGGCTTTGAGCCAAATCTCGAAAGCTTAAAAATCCTGCAGTTTATGCAGCAGCTAGGCATTAAAATCAATGCAGAAGAAGCAAAAAAAACTCTTGCAAAATCAAAGTCAAACGGAAAAACAGACCAGGAAAAGGCTGAGTTTTCACTTCTTCTAGAAGAAAAAGGAATGGAAATGCCAGACAAGCGCATAAATGCCCTCCTCGGCCATTCTGAAAGGCAAAATCATCATTCTGAACAAAATCCCAGCAATTCCGAGCAGAACCATCATCATTCCGGGCAAAGTGAAGAATTTCGCGAAAACTGTCTCAAGTCCGTAAAATCCTACTTTAGTGCCGTTGATAAAGCTTCACTCAAAAACTCTCCCGGCCCTCTTTCAGCCTTCAACACGATTCTTTCAAAAAATAAAGAAAATTCTCCTCTCCGGCATTGGCTCCTTCTTCCTTTTGAATGGGAAGCCCAGAAATCTTACGGAAACATAAAACTTCTGTTTGATTCAGAGCTTAAAAAGCTTCAAAAAGTCATAATTGATTTGAAAAATGCTGAAAAAAACAATATATTTGTGTTATACTATAAAAATCAAGAAGTTGATTCACTGAGTTTTGCCACAAGCGAAAAGCTTCCTGATTCCAAAAAATCTGCCTTATGCGAAAGACTTTCCAAAATGTTTGGCCAGAATTTCCCCGTAAGAGCCACAGATTTCGAAGAATTAAAAGGCTTTTGCCCCGGCGACGAAGAAATCAAGATTTTAAATGGAATGAGGTAATAAACCAACTGTGGTTAAATTTTATGGACGAGATTTTTTCTGCCGTAGCCTTGCGTTATCCTGAATGGGCGGACGCTCCTTACATAAGCGCAAAGGCAAAAGGAAGCGTCGCTGAACGGCTCGTAAAAATTGCCGAAGAAAACGATGTTCCTGTCGTCCAAAACGCACAAATGGCGAATGTCCTTTCAATTCAAAGCGTCGGAAGCCTGATTCCAGAATCAACTTACGAAGCGATTGCTACGATTTTTGCCTTCGTTGCCAGACTAAACGAAAATAAAAACTAAGGGAGTGAAAAATGATAAACAAAAAATTTTCTAAACTCGACTGCAAGGAAATCAAGCTTGGAATGCGTTTTTCAGCCCCAGTTTTTTTTGATGATGGCGAAAATATGTTTTTGGGCGAAGAAAAATCAATCAAAAACTACCATATCGACGCAATCCAACGCTGGAATATCAAATATCTTCTAACCTACGGGCACCTAATCGGTGACGGAAAAAATCCGCCTCCAGAATCCCTTTATATGCTTGAAGATTTAGAAGATGTCGAAGAACTGAATTAACAGGAGACAGACTTGCAAAAATCGACTCGTGCAGTTGGAATCGCTGGAGAAGACAGAGCCTGTGATTTTCTTACTGAAAACGGATTTTCCATAATCGAAAGGAATTTTCGGACACGAGGCGGAGAAATTGATATAATAGCAGAAAAAGACAATGTTCTGGTTTTTGTGGAAGTAAAGGCCCTTCCAAACGGAAATGCCGAAACACTTTCACACGAGCTTGATTTAAGAAAACAGAGAAAAATTATCAAAACGGCTTATATTTTTCTCTCAAAATATCGAAAATATAATAACAGCAAAATCAGATTTGATGTGATTGTCATCGATATGCCTGGTTTTTCACCTGTTTATCATATTCAAGATGCATTTTCGGAGTTAGTATGACTTCTTCTAAATCAGTTGCAATGAACGGAACATTTTCACCACGCGTAATGGAGCTGCGCCAAAAAATTCACGACGCCACTTACATTGATTTCGCTGTCCAGAGAATCGCGCAAGTTCTAAGCCGTAAAATTATCGAGGACAGCGAGCAGGCACTGATGAGGAGAAGAAATGAGCCGAACTGACAGAAGACGAAGCGAAAAAAATAAAGGCTGGTCATCACGAGAAAATACCGAACAAAAAGAACGAAATGAACGCTCTGACCGCAACGAAAAATTCGAAAAAAACGGAAAAAGACACGAAAGCAGGGGGCGGGCTTCTTATGAACGCCGTCAGGAGCGGCGAAGGGCGTTAGGTCACACAAATTCCGAAGAAATCCGTGAAAATGAAAATGCAATCCGAGTTTTTAAGGAAAATGTCGCTCCCTGTGAAATTTGCGGAAAACCAATCGAAGACATAACTTCATCAATCAAGAACAAAGGAAGCGGGAATCCAGTTCATTTTGACTGCGTTCTAAACAAAATCGCAGAAAGCGAAAAACTTTCTTCCACCGAAAAAATCGCCTATATCGGACAAGGAAAATTCGCTGTCATATATTTTGAAAATCCCCACGACCCCAAAAAATTCTCAATAAGGCGCACAATCGAATGGGAAAACCGTGAGGACAAGCGCGGTGAATGGAGGGACGAAATCGCAGGCCTTTACAGCCAAGTAAAATAAGCCGAAGCTTTACATTACAATTTAAAAATAAAAAAAATCCTTCGCTTTTGAAGGATTTTTTTTATGCCAGGAACCGGAATCGAACCGGCACGACGGTATTAGCTGTCGAGGGATTTTAAGTCCCTTGTGTCTACCTATTCCACCATCCTGGCCCATTGCCGATAGACAACGGCAAGATTATATCACAAAAATCTTTTCTTTTTCAATATGACGAAAGAATTTAAAAGCAAAAAAAAACGCCCTCACTTCAAGAGGGCGTTTATCAGTCTTCCCGCGCCGTGTCACGGGAAGCGTCTGGCTTATCGAAGCAAGCTCAATACTGACTGTGACTGCTGATTTGCCTGAGCAATCATAGCTGTTCCAGCCTGCTGGAGGACCTGGTTCTTTGTGAAGTCTACCATTTCCTTAGCCATATCTGTGTCGCGGATTCGTGACTCAGAAGCCTGGAGGTTTTCAGCACCGATGTCGAGTCCGACGATTGTCTTTTCGAGACGGTTCTGGTAAGCACCCAAGTCTGCACGCTGTTTGTTAATCTTTTTGAGAGCCTCGTCGAGAGTTCCGATTGCGCGGTTAGCATCCTCTGGAGTTTCGAGAGTCATAATCTCTTCGTTTCCAACATTGCGGAGTCCGAGAGCACCAGCAGTCATTGTGCCGATGTAAGCCTGTACACGCTGATCCATATTAGCACCAACATGGAACCACATTGAAGCTGTAACAGAGTTCTCGCCAGTTGAACGAGCGAAACGACCAGTCAAGAGGTTCATACCGTTGAACTGAGCCTGTGAAGCGATGCGGTCAACTTCTGCAACGAGAGCAGAAACTTCAACCTGAATCTGCATTCGGTCTTCATCTGTGTAGATACCGTTTGAAGACTGAACAGCGAGTTCGCGGATTCTCTGAACGATGTCAGTTGTTTCCTGGAGGTAGCCTTCAGTTGTCTGGATGAATGAAATAGCGTTCTGAGCGTTTTCAGAAGCTTTGTTCATACCACGAATCTGTGCGCGCATTTTCTCAGAAACTGCGAGACCAGAAGCGTCATCACCAGCACGGTTGATTTTCATACCAGAAGAAAGTTTTTCCATGTTCTTCTGATTGTTCAACTCTGTAAGACCTGTTGATCGCTGTGCAAACATTGCACTCATGTTGTGATTAATAACCATAGTTTTATCTCCTTATAATTACTATCTGGTTTTTAACGACAGGTCTTCAGAACTATGAAACCTGTTGCCATTTGGGGGGCGCCCACCCACCGGGTTTTTGTGCCCTACAGTTATAGTTTCGGAG
The DNA here is from genome assembly GCA_937915735.1 of uncultured Treponema sp. Lineage (GTDB taxonomy): Bacteria > Spirochaetota > Spirochaetia > Treponematales > Treponemataceae > Treponema_D. The sequence continues at coordinate 12,811 of CALGGS010000223.1, read as the reverse complement.
ATAGAAAAATTAACTTTAGAAAAATTTTCAAAAATTTTAAGAATTTTTTATTTTTTTTTGATTTTTTTGCCGCATCTAACTCAGTTTTCAGCGATTTTCTTTTTTTCTCTAAGATATTGAACGGTAAAAATTCCAATTCCGCCCAAAATCATAAGGAAACATAAAATCTGACCAGTTGAGATATTTAAAAGGCTTGTATTCATATAAATTGGAGCATTTGAATCTGCGGCGATTCTGTAGCCAATGTCAGCATCCGGCTCCCTAAAATATTCGATGAAAAATCTGAAAAGTCCGTAACCGCCTGCGTAAAGGCTGCTTGAAAATCCATCAAAAGGCTTTTTTTGGTGCAAAAGCCATATAATCGAAAACAGAACGAGACCTTCAAAAAGTGCTTCATAAAGCTGGCTTGGGTGACGGGGAAGATTTACGAGGTTTGTAGTTGCCTCCATTCCGATTTTCTGCATAAATTCCTGAACCCAGGGAAGTGAAGATGAAAATTTTTCGGCGTGAGGAAAGGTCATTCCCCACGGAACAGTCGTAATTCTGCCATAAAGCTCGCCGTTCATAAAATTTCCGATTCTGCCAAATGTATAGCCAAGCGGAATTGCCGTAACCATTGCATCAGCCCATTTAAAAAACGGAACCTTGTGCCGCCATGTCCAGAAAATCATTCCCAAAAGACCGCCGATAAAGCCACCGTGATAGCTCATTCCCGCTAAGCCGGTGAACCTGCCGTTCTGAAATGGCCAGAAAATGAGCCAGGGCTTTTTAAAATAGATTCCCGAAGTATCGTAGACCAAGGTTGAAAAAACTCTTGCCCCAATCAAAAGAAAAACGATTCCTGTCGCAATAAAGCTGAAAATGTCGTCTTCAGTTGCTTTTCGTAATGTTCCGTCCTTGTTCAGAGTGTCAAGCGCGCCTTCCTTCAACAGCTTTTTAAGCACAAAAAACGCCGTTCCGAACGCAAAGATGTACATTAAGCCGTACCAGCGAAGGAGAGACAAGAGTGGAACTCCAGGGAAGATTTCCGGATGAATCCAGGAAGGATAATTTATGTACAATGGGAGAATCATATTTTAAATCCTTGATTTGCCGCCTTTACCAGACGAGACTTTAGCATAATGTTTTCGTTTTTAAGCTGATTGATTTCGTACTGCTGCGTTTTTATCATTTCGGCGAGTTCAGAAACGCTCAAAGCCCCGCTGCCGACTAAATCCTCGACATAAGACATTTTTGCGCTGTAATCGTCTGTTGCCTCTTCGCTTGCCTGCTCAAAGCTTTCGTCAAAAGAAAGAGATTCGGTCTGCATAATTTTTTCGGCGATTCTGAAAATTGCCTGCGCAAGAACTGAGTTCGGCTTGTAAACCGTAACAGGAAGACTTGAAGAAAGAGCCTTGTCCTGCATTGAGTCACGATACATAACTCCCAGGGACTCAACCTCAAGACCAAGATACTGCTGGCATGAACGCCGGATTTTCTGAGCCTTGTCAGCGTCCTTCGGCTCATCAATCATATTCATAATCAATCGAGGCCGGAACTGAGAAAGCCGTTTTTTGAATTTTTCGCCGTTTTCAGGGTCAATTTCGTTGATTTTTTCGATTAGCTTTGGAATGTAAAGCTTTTGAAGCGAGGCTGAATCACTTCGAAGCTTCGCAATAAAATCTGCCGCCTTTGAGCTTTTTTTAAAGGTTGCCGCCATAAGACGGAAAACCGCATTCTTTAAGAAAAGATAGCCGTTTAAAGTCGCCGTGACTGTCGGAGCCGTAACGATTATTCCCTGCGGAGAAATCAAAAATAAGTCCAGAATTGTAAGATGTGTACCCGCTCCCAAATCAACGATAAGATAGTCCGCATCTACATTGTGAAATTTTTTGATAAGGGCGTTTTTTTGAGTCACTTTAAGGGCAGAAAGACCGGGAATTTCTGAGTCGCCTGCAATAAAGCTTACATTTTTATAATCTGTCGGCATAATAATATCTTCAAATTTTGACTCACCTGTCAAAAATGTGCCGATACCTTTTTTTGGGGAATTTTGACCGATAACGAGATGAAGATTTGACGCTCCTAAGTCCAAATCTGCGAGAACGACTTTTTTACCCGCCTGACCGAGCGCGATTGCTAAGTTTGCAGAAAGAAGGCTTTTTCCAACTCCACCCTTTCCGCTTGCTACTGGAATAATTTGCATAGGAAGAATTATATCATAAGTTTTTTCTTTTAGAAAGATTTGCCTTGATTTTTATAGGTTTTTATGCTAGATTTTTTTCCGTTGGTCAGGCGCCAGCAAATTCTTTCTTCAAAACCGTGTCAGGGCGGAAGCAGCAGCACTATGAAGATTAGAGTTGTGCATGGTCCCCCTGACCTTTTTTATTGTCATTGTCGGGCTTGACCCGACAATCTGTTATTTTATGCGTTTTTCCAGATATTCCATTTTTTCCTGACGGAAGTTTTTGTCTATGTCACGGTCTAAAAAGTCAATTCCCGTGTCCGCTTCAAGCTGATAAAGATTATACGAAAAATCTTCCAAATCACAATTCCTTTCGTAATCTGTAGGAATTCTGTTCGGGAAACGATAGCATTTGTAAACGGCCTTTCCATCCTCGACATAAAGAGCAATTCTGTAAAAAGCGATTGGAACTGCGACATGATTGTTAAGAGTGTATTTGATTTTAAATGAGTCTTTTTCAAAAATCGGACCTGAAAAGATGTAAACGATGCCACTTTTTTTTGCTATATTTTCAAAGGATTCCGTCAACCGCTGCCAGATAGAATCTTTAAGTTGTTTTGGCATAAAAAGGATATTTGAAGTCAAAAAAGTAGACTGTACAACCATTGAAGCATTTGACGCATGCTCCTTTGGGAAAAGCTGGACCGGCTCCTGATTCAAATTTGCTAAATCCTTTGGCGTAATTTTGTAGCCCTTTACGCGGCTGTCAACCTGCCATTCTTCTTTTGCCGCTGAGCTTCCGCTTGCCATTCCAGATGTAAATTTGTAAAAAGACCAGATTGGAATTCCATAGTTTTCTGCAAAGCCTACACTGTAAGAGTCATTTTCGATGGTATAGGCGTTTTTTAACTCTGTGTAAGGAGCAGTAACATTTAAAAGCTGCGCACAAATCGGAGACACCGAGACAATCGATGCCAAAAGAATAAAAATAAACTTTCTCATTTTTTACCTCTAAACTTTATTTTTAATAGTAATTTTAACACGAAATTTTCAAAATGCAAAAAAAATTACCAAAAAAGCTCGGCCTCAAAGGAAGTTCCTTCCTCCGTTTTTCCGACTATCGTAAGTTTTTTTTCGCTTTCGTTAATTTTTCCGAAAATCTCAAGCTTTTGCCCGATTTTTGCTTCTTTTGCGTAGTTCAAGCGGAAATCTTTAAAAGTAAGATTTCTAAAATTTTCAGGAAGTGAATCCGCAACGAAAGCCCCGTAACGCGCGTTGTTTACATGGTTGTTTCCGTCAATCTCCGAGAATTTTATGATTCTTTCGTCCCATTTTTCCAAATCCTCTGGAATCTGAATTTTTCCGTATTTCATACAGTCGTGTTCTTTTGAAGTTTCGACAGGCACCCGTAAATCAAATTTTTTTGTCGGAATGATTCTGTGCTGAACAGGGTCAACCAAAAGCCAGGAGCTTAAGCCCGTAATAAGAGGTTTTCCGTCAGGAGTCGTAAATTCGTAAGCGCGCACAAGCTGCAGTGCTTCGGCTTTTTCTTCGTAGGTCGTAAAAATATAATTTTCATTTTCCCGCGGAATTCTGTGAAATCTGAATGCGACCCGCGAAACAAGACAGGCATATCCGTTTTTGGTGAGCGTGTCCCTGTCCATTCCTCGCTGCGCATAATCTTCAACCGCCATATCGCTGGTGACTTTTAAAATCTCGTAAAGACTCAAATTTTTGTTAGAATCACTTTGCGAAAATTGCACCTTATGCTCGCTATGAAAAGTGATTCCGTCATCATCAAACCACTGTTTTTGTTCTATCATTATTTTCTCCTGTGGGCATTATCACCCGAAATCGTCTACTTCGCCTAGCTCTTCTATGAAATTGCTGGAGTTTTCACGCTTCATTACTACTACAGTTATGTCGTCGTCGCGTTTTACGCCTTCGGTAAAGCTTTGAAAACTGTCGATTAGTTCTTCCATAATTGACTGGGCATCCTTTGCAAAATTTTCCTTGATAATTCGTTTTACACGCTCTTTTCCAAACATTTGTCCGTCACTGCGGCGACTTTCTGTCAATCCGTCAGTGTAAAAAACCAGAATATCATCCTCTGCCATCGAAAAATCAACCTGAGGGAAGGAAACTTCGATAAAATCCAGTCCGATTGCACCGTGATGCTCTTCATGGGTTTCAATTTCGTCACAAATATTGCTTTTTGCCGAGTACAGAATCGGATTCGGATGACCTGCGTTTGCCATTGAAACCTCACATTCATCATTTTTGTCGAATTTGCCAAACCTGAACATAAGGCCCGTAAGATAATTTTCGATTTCGCCCTTCGCTTCGATAATTTCGTTGTTGATTTCGTAGAGCGTCCTTGAAACATTTTCATGCCGCCGCAAATTTCTTGTAAAAGCCTGGAAAATTATGTTTTTTGCAAGCATCGTAACCAGACTGGCCGCAATTCCGTGTCCGGAAACATCAAAAAGGGAAAAGCCGTTTAAAATATTGCCTTTGGAATCGACATAAAAGTCGTACATATCACCGGAAACCTTGTCGAGCGGACTGTAGCTTACGGCAATATCCCAGCCCTTAAGACTTTTCGGAGGATAGGGAAAGAATTTTTTCTGAACAATAGCAGCCATTTCAAGGTCTGCTTCCGAGCGATTTATCTGGTCTTCGAGCGTAGTATTTTTTTCGGAAAGCTCCTTTGTCTGTTTTAAAACCTCACGCCGAAGCTGAACATTCATATACTCGTTCTGAGAAACGGCCTTGTTGTAGCGCTGACTCAGCAAAACCATAAAATTGCAGATTGTGATTAGCCAGCCAAAAAGAGTCGCATACGGAGTGTCTGCCTTCTGAATAACCTTACGGATAAAAATATCAATCACAATTGAAACTATGAGCGGAATGAAAGCAAACTGCAGAATCTTAAAATTATGTCTTTCCTCTTCTGACAATTTTTTGTCAAATACGACGACAAAGCCCAGTAAAAGCTGCAAAATCGAAAGGGCAATCATATATGGGCAAATCATCATTAAAAATTCATAGCTTGGAGCCGTAAAAGTCAGGACTGAACAAATAGCGAGTATAGAAATGCGGGTAATCCTTATTGCCCGAAGCTCTTTCTTTTTTACGAACTGAATTACAAGAGAAGAAGCAAAGAAAGCAATTAAGTAAAGGCCTTCCGGCAGAGTACACTTATAAAAAAACAGAAACGGGATGTTGCTCGGATAATCTACCGGGAGCAGCCGGGTAAAGAAAGGCGTATCGAGTATCATTGAAGAAAGACAGAGAAAGGCAAAAGAAAGATATTCCCTCTCTTTTTGGCGCCAGATAAAAATAAGGAGGAAGATAATCGCCGCAAAAAGCATACCGCCTTCTGCAAAAAGATATATGATTGACTGGCCAAAGGTGTGCAAAGTGTCACGATTCTTGATTATATTGTGCTCACCTAAGAGAATGTTGTCTGAAATTCCGCTTTGTCCCTTGCAATAGACCTTGATAAGAATGATGTTTCGTCCGACAGGATTTAAAAGCGGCTCTGGAATTGAATAAAAGTGCGAGCCCCAAAGAGAGCTTTTTGAATGGGGAGGAAACTGCCCGTAGGAGCCGACAAAAGTTCCATTCACCCAAACCTTGTCCGCAAAATGAAGATAGGAGATTAAAAGACCAAGAGCCTTTCCCCGCAAATCTTCCGGAAGAGCAAAGACTGCCATAAGCCAGACATATTCCGTGTCTTTTCCAGCCACCTTAAGAATATTTGAAACACCGTCTGTTGAAAATTTATGAAAACGAAGCGTTTCTGCGTCTTTGATTGTGCTTTTTGCGTCTGCCTCTGCCCAATAAAAGCGGTCCTTTAAGTTTATGACGAGATTTTCAGTCAGGTCTTTTTTTTTACATCCCAGAAGCCCAAGTTGGAGAAAAATACTCAAAATGATGATGAATTTTTGAAAACGCACGAGGCGATTTTAACACGATTTTAAGCAATTTACAATATTTCCGAACTTTTTAAACTTTTTATGGAAAATGCCGAAAATTTGTATTATAATCTTTTAAGGACTTTCAGAGAGGATAGCATGAATAAATCAGAATTCTATGAATTTTTCAAAAAGATTCCAAAGGCGGAGCTTCATATCCACATCGAAGCCGTAATGAGTCGCGAGACAATCAAAAAGCTTTACCTCAAAAAAAACGGTAAAGAATTTTCTGACTCTGAAATCAAAAAGCTTTTCTCATATTCAGATTTAAATGGCTTTATCGCAGCTTTCCTTGCCGTCCAGGATTTATTCACCTCTGTTTCTGATTTTGACCTCATCTTTGAAGATTTAAAAAATTATCTCATCCGCAACGGTGTCGTTCACTGCGAGGCTTTCTTTGCTCCATCTGCATTCGTCAAAAAAGGCTTCGATTATGGCGAAATGACCAAAAATTTCGAAAAAAATCTCAGAAAAATCAAAGAAGAAACTGGTATCACTGTCTGGCTTTTGGGCGATGTTTCGAGAACCTTCGGCCTTGAAAATGCCGAAAACAACTACAAGCTTTTCAAGGCGCATCCCTTCGAAGGCTTCATCGGAATCGGTTTGGGCGGTGCGGAGTCAAAAGGACCTTCAAAAGAATTCGGGCCTGTTTTCAAAAAGGCTCTTGCAGATAAATATCACGCTGTAGCTCACGCTGGCGAAGATGTTGGGCCTGAATCAATCTGGGATGCACTCAAAATCTGCAATGCGGAGCGAATCGGACACGGAATCACATCAGTTCAGGATTCAGAGCTTGTAAAATTCCTTGCCGAAAATAAAATTCCTGTTGAAGTTGCGCCAACAAGCAATGTCTTTACAAAAAAATATGTCAAAAAAATGGAAGAACATCCTGTACGCCAAATGTTTGACAAGGGAATCGCTGTCACTATTGCAACTGATGACCCGATTTTCTTTGGCGTAGAGCTTATTGACGAATACTGGAATCTCTATTCAAAACTAAAATTCTCAAAATCTGATTTAAAACAAATTATATTCAATAGTTTTGACGACTCTTTCTTGAGTGACGAACAAAAGAAAGAATTTAAAGAAAAAGTTGAGAAAAACTGGAAATAGATTTCTCGATTTCGCCCGAAATGACAGTGGAAACAAAAAAATGGCTTCAATCGCAGATTTTGTGAAAATTCCAAAAATAGACTCCTGCAAGCACCTTTCTACGGGGCTTCGCTATTCATCTTTCACCCAGTGGGCAAACTTTTTGCTGCCAGAGTTTTCTGAAAATACGCGACACTTTGCCGGCACCGAAGAAGATTTAGCACTTCGCGCGCAGATTTCCGAATACACCGAAGACAGAATCGGCTCCAGCCATGATATGCTCCTTCTTTTCTGTCACTCAATTTCTGAAAGCGTAAGCGAAAATGTCACTTTTCTGAACGGAACAATAAATGTTGATTTTGTTTCAAAATGCAAGAACGCAACGGAATTCCTTGATGTCGTAAAATCCTCATCCGAAAAATACTCTGACAAACTCAAGTTACGCCCATTTTTAGGAATCGACACCGACAAAGAAAACAACATGCCACTTGCCACTATGCTTTTGGAAAGCGGACTTTTTGCCGGAATCGAACTTTACGGCAGAACTTATGCCGAAAATCCCGAAAAATTCCTTACGATTTTTAAGACTGCCCGAAAAATGGATTTAAGTTCCCGCATTTGCTGTCTCGGCTTCAGAGGACTAAAGAATCGTGAAGAAATTTTTGAGCTTATCGAAAACTTGTGTCCGACTCACCTTATGAACCCGAACATCGCAATTAATAATGATGCCCTGAAAATCTTTAAGGATGGAAAAATCTATCCTGAAGTCGTAAAAATTGCGAAAGATAAAAACCTTCAAATAGAATTCAGTCCAGCCCCGATACTTTCAGGCAAAAAAGAACAGGAAAAAAAGCTTATACTCCGTGAATTCGTCGAAAATGACATTCCCTTCTCTCTTTGCTCCGAGGATATGCTCTATCTGAACAAATCAATCAGCGAATTTGCCGCAGACTTGTGCAACGCAGGAGTTTTCTCAATCGAAGAGATGACAAAAATCATCCAGAAATAAAAAACTCCGCCACCCTTACGGGCAACGGAGTTCCATTTAAGAAAATCAGTCCCCTTTCACAAGACAACTGTATTCATACTGGCGAAGTTTTTCCGCATTTGCTGCTGCATCTGATACATCAACTGTGCGACTTTCATTGTCAGTCACATTAGACCAGTTTTCAGTGTTTTCAAATTTAACCGATGTAAGGGAGTCACAGCTAGAAAACGCTCCATATTCTATGCGTATTACACTTGCTGGAATTGTAACACTCGTAAGACTGTAGCACGAGTTAAATGCCCATTCCCCAATTGTAGAAAGTGAATCCGGCAGCGTAATCGAATTTAGCGCAGTACAGCCCTGGAAGGCATTGTTACCGATTGATGAGAGGGTGCGCGGCAAAACAACAGATTCCAGTGAATTGCAGTCAAGAAACGCATAAGAACTGAGAGATGTTACCTGTGTTTTTGACAAGTCAATCGATTTAAGGTTGTAGTTGTCATAAAAGGCATAATCATCAATTGCATAAAGTGAATCCGGAAGCACAACTGAATTCAGAGAACACTCAAAGAATACACCTTCGCTAAGAGAATTAACTTGCGTTTTTGATAAGTCCACGGTCGTTAGTGGACAGCCCGACGAGCTTTTATTTATGTATCCAGACTCATCAAACTCGACAAGGCCACCAAATGCATACTTTCCAATTGAATAAAGAGAATCCGGGAAATTGATTGTTTTTAGCGATGTGCAGCCATAGAAGGCGTAATCTGGAATTACATTGAGGTTTTCTGGAAGAATAACTTCTTCAAGGGCAGTACAGCCTTCAAAGGCATTTGCTCCAATAGAAGTTACCGTTTTTGGCAGGGAAATTCCCAAAAGCGTTTCACAGCCTTTGAACAAATCTTCACTTGCCGTGATTTCCGTAATGCCTGATGTGGCAGACAAATCGAGGGCAACTTTTACGCTGTCATTGTATTTCATTGCGGCAACGATGTCTTTTAGCCTTGCAGCATTTATTGTCCCTGAAATTTCAAGGATAGCATTGCTGGTCAGATTTTTGATGATATCCGGCGCAAGGCTGGCATCGCTGACCGTTTTTGTCTTTATTGGCAAAGTTAATGCTCCGGGCTTTTTAAAGGCCATATCATATAAATCAAACGATCCACTAGTATCATCATTTCTTGAGAACAAAAAGAAAATCAATCCAGGCTCAGCTACATCTGCTGAAATTTCAGCATAAGTTTTCTCGCCAACAGTCTGAGCCTTAAGAATTTCTCCTTTTTCATTGACAAGTGCGATGACTGCTGTTTCTGCTGCAGAAGAAAAATATCCACGGGCAGTAACAGTTCCCTCTCCAGTGGCTTTTACGGCAACAAATATACGGCAATTTTTCAAATCAAATGATGTGTCCGTTACCAGAATTTTATCATCGTTTGTTTTCGGGTTACTAAGCCGTGCAGTGACCGTCGAATTGGGATTGACCCTTACAGTCAGCCCCTGCTGAATGCGTTCTTGCCAGACTACAGCGCCGTCAGCAAATTTAGATAAGCCTGCGCCTAAATAATAGTTTACCGCTGAAGTTGAAAGAGCAAAATTTTGAGCCAAAGTATAGTCATAAGTGTCTGTTACCGTATTTTTATCAGTAGACTTTGTACAAAGTACGCCATCAATTTCTGAAAAAGAAACTCCCTCAAAACTCTGCGAACTTTCTGCCATTTCGCTTATGTCCTGCATTGTAAGCCATTTTGCGTAGAATGTAGTTTCTTTGCTTTCCAGAGTATCACCTGGTAAAACTTGCTTGGTAAATTCAGAGTCATAATACCAGCCGCCAAAGAAATAGCCTTCAATACCTCTGGTAATTCCCGCACCCGAATAGCAGAGACTGTTTGTTACAAGGCCGGTGTCTGTTGTTTTTGTAACCGTCGTATCTGCCGTTGGACTTACATTAACATAGGTGACTTTATATAAATCCGACTCTTTAATTTCAGGCTCCTCGTCTGAAATTTCCAGTACCCTAATTGCACCACCAGCATCACCATTTCTTGACCAAACCAAGAAAATCAGTTCTCCGCCCTTTACTTCAGCAGAAAGTACATAGGTAGCGTCAGACTTGTTATCAACCTGCTTTGCAGAAAGAATTTTTCCGCTTTCGTTTACAAGGGCTGCGACAGCCTTTGATGTGCCAGTGATTTTGCTGGTGTTTGCGCTAGTAACTGTTACATAAATGCTTCCATCAGCAGTTGGTTTTATAGCAAGGAATCCCCTTAGGCTGCTCAGGTTAACTTCAGTGTCATCTGCTTCAATAAAATTATTCGATGTTGTACACGGTTGAAAATCAAGCCGGCTTGTTACAGTCTCATTTTTATTGAAATTCAAATATGTAGAAATAAAACCTTCCTGCCAAATCACGGCTCCGTTGGCAATATAATAGGCATCTGCACCGAGATAATTTAATTTTGTAGCTGTTGACGAAGTTTCAAATTCAGAAATCGGTGTGTACACATAAGAACCGACTATTGCATTTGATTCTGCAGAGCGAGTGTACAAAGTCCCTGTAATATCAGAATATTGAAGACCAACAAAATTCTGAGTAGCCCCGGCTTTTTCTTTTATCTTGCTTAAAGAAATCCATTTTGCATAGAAGGTCTTATCCTCTGTAACAGCATCGCCTAGCAAAACCCGCTGAGTAAAATCGCTGTCATAGAACCAGCCGCCAAAGACATAGCCTTCAATACCACGGGTGACGCCAAGTTCTGAAAGCAAAAGTGCATTTGTAACAAGGCCATCTTTTGCCAAGCTCTGATACATTGGCGCTGTTGCCTTATCGTTTACATAAGTGATTTTGTAAGTTCCATCTGGCAAGTCCGTTGACCACTTTGCATAGAAAGTCGTGTCTTTACTGATAGTGTTTCCGACTTGCACAGGACTTGTGTATTCAATGTCATAGTACCAGCCCCAGAAGTTAGTTGTATCGTCAAAAGGAGATAAAGTAGGAAGCTCCGCTTGCGTAATCGTTCCTGTCGTTGTCTTTGGAGAAACGGCACTATGAACAGCGGCATAGGTAATTGTATATGATTTTACATCTTGCCCATCTTTCGTATACTTTGCGTACAGTGTCAGTGATTTTTTTACCGTAAATGCTTCAAAAGGCTTTGTGTAGGCCGTGTCAAAATACCAGCCTGCAAGCTCATAGCCCGGAACTACATAGGCCATGGAAATATCATCTTGCGTGAACTGTTCACCGCCGTATTTTTTAATGGTGTTAAGTTTTAAAGATGAGGCAGCCGTTCCGCCTAAGCCCAATGTGTCAAAGGAAATAGAAAACTGATATTCATCATCGCCAGTTTCTACGCAATCACTGCGGGTAAAGTACCAGACAGTTCTTTCTGACTCAGATTCCTCTTTTACCCATGTCAGTGTTTTTGTTGTATTCTGATTGAAGATAATCTCAGAGCTGTCATTGCCTGTAAAAACTATCGTTGAATCGCTGTCGTTGATTGTATAAGTGCCGCTTGTTTCGGTCTTTGTTCCGTTTTCGTACTGTGTATAAGTAGCTTCGGTATTGTTTGTAATAAGGGTGATTTCTGCATACCAGGTGCCATTGCCTGTTTTTGCAATGCAGTCCAGGTCTTGCCCATTAGTCTTAATTTGAGTCAGACAGAAGGTTTCTCCTTCAATTTCGACTTCCTCCGCAGCTTTCCATTTTGCATAGAGGGTAATATCTTTCGTAATCGGTGTGGAAAAATCAAATTTATCGGTAAAAGCGCTGTCTTTGTACCAGCCGCTAAAAATATACCCCCCCCGTTATGACCGGTTCTTTTGGCTCAGTAGCTGTATTACCAGATTCAACAGACTGCGTAGAATTTGTACCTTTGTCGTTTACAAAAGTAACGGTGTAATAGGTTTTACTTTCTGAATTGTCTGCATCGTTAGCACAAGATATAATACCCAAAAAAGCTAACAGAGAGACAATAACACAAAAAAATTGAACTTTTTTCATATAATTCTCCCATAAGCCGAAGCCTATTTAAAGTGATATAAAAATTAGCTTTAATGATAAGGGCAGATTTTTGAAAAGTCAAATTTTAAATAAAAACAGGGGCGCGCAGTCCAATAGTTTTTCTTTTGGAATCGTGTTGAAGATTTTGACAAGCTCTGCGTCCAGCTGACTTCCCGCCACATCGTTGATGATTTTCATTGCGGTCTCGTGGGTCATTGGCTCCTTGTATGAGCGGCGCATGGTGATTGCAGAATATGTGTCACAGATTGAGATTATTTTCGCAGGCAGGGGGATTTGCTCCGCCGTCAGGCCGTAATAGCCCTTTCCGTCAATGCGCTCGTGGTGATACAAAATCCAGGGCATGATATTTTCAAAAGAGTGCATGGGCGCCATAAATTTTACGCCGAGATTAGGATGCTCTTTCATCACCTTCCATTCTTCGTCATCCAGCTTGCCAGGCTTGTTCAGAACTTTTTCCGGGATTCCAAGTTTTCCCACATCGTGCATGAGGGCGGCATATTCAAGGCTCAATGCATTGATGTTTTTTCGCATTTCGGCAGGAAGATATTTATAGAAGAGCATGGTGA
>CALGGS010000222.1 GCA_937915735.1 uncultured Treponema sp. | reverse complement strand
GCTGGATATTTGCAAAGCATGAGCCGTCGTTCACCTGAATGAAGACGAGATTTTTAGAGTCGCGAATAGTGCGAACCCATCCGCAGACGGTGACGATTCTTCCGTCCGGTTTTGAAGTAAGAAGATCTTTGATAAGTTCTGTTTTCATAGTGGGAAGATTTTATCACTTTGGCGATTTTTATTCTATACAGACGGGAACCGCTAAAAAACAGACGGGAACCGCTAAAAAAATCAGCAAAGGGGCGAGTTTTTAGAGAAGCCGGATTTTTCTCTTCTCTAAATGAAGATTTTTCGCTATATTTATAATACTAATTTTTTTAATTGAGAAAAATATGGCAGAAAACGAAACTAAAAAAGACGACGAAAAAAAAGATAACGACCCTTACAATTTTTTCAAGCTAGATCCTAATTCTAACGATGATGATCCGAATCGAGGCAAAAAACCGTTCAAATTTCCGTTTTTTACGCTGATGGTGGCGGTTGTTTTGACGCTTGCATTTGTGAATATGTTTTTGCTTAAGACTCCAGAAGAAGAAATGATTGATTTTTCGGTGTTCAAGCAGCTTATCGAAGACGGAAAAATCGTAAAAGTCGATATGGGCGAAAATGTTTTCATTGGCTACGGTCCTGAAGAATTTTCGGTTTCGAATGTAAGCGAGGATTCTCCTTCAGCGTCAAATGCGCTTAATAATTTTCCTTGGGTACGGCGTCCTGCTCAGCAGAATCAGAATCGCCGTGTTTACCGAACGACCGGCGTTTTAATGGCCAAATTCATTGAGTTTCTTGACGAAAAGGGCGTTCAGTACAAATTCGTAAACAAGCAGACGAATTTTTTCGTACAGCTTCTGGTTAATATTCTGCCCTTCCTCATTTTACTCGTCATTTACTTCTTTATGTTCAGGAAAATGACTGGCGGGCTTGGCGGAATCGGCTCTGTTTTTGGTGGCGGAAGTCGCTCTAAGGCAGTTGACGAGGGAAAGGTAAAGACTCGCTTCGCTGATGTTGCAGGCGTTGATGAAGCCAAGGAAGAGCTTGTGGAAGTCGTTGATTTCTTAAAATCTCCGAAAAAATATACGGATATTGGCGGTAAAATTCCAAAGGGCGTTCTTCTTGTAGGACCTCCGGGAACCGGTAAAACGCTTCTTGCCCGTGCTGTCGCTGGCGAGGCAGGGGTTCCTTTCTTTAGAATCAGCGGTTCAGATTTTGTAGAGATGTTCGTTGGTGTCGGTGCCAGCCGAGTCCGTGACTTGTTCAAGCAGGCTCGTGAAAAGGCTCCTTGTATTATCTTTATTGACGAAATTGACGCAATCGGAAAAAGCCGAATGAACGGTTTTTCTAGCAATGACGAGCGAGAGCAGACATTAAACCAGCTTTTGGTCGAAATGGACGGCTTTGATAACGAAAAGGGGCTTATCATTCTTGCGGCGACAAACCGTGCTGATATCCTTGACCCCGCCTTGCTCAGACCGGGCCGTTTTGACAGGCAGGTTCCTGTTGAGCGGCCAGATGTAAAAGGCCGTGAGGAAATTTTAAGGATTCACGCAAAAAATGTAAAACTCGATGATTCTGTTGATTTTGAGTCACTCGCGCACGGAACTACGGGCTTTGCCGGAGCGGATTTGGCAAATGTCGTAAACGAGGCTGCTTTGCTGGCTGTGCGAAATGGGCACGATAAGGTTTCGATGAGCGATTTTAACGATGCGATAGACAAGGTAAGCATTGGCCTTAAAAAGAAGAGCCGGAAGGACAATGAAAAAGAGCTCCGGCTTGTTGCGGTTCACGAGACAGGGCATGCTCTTGTCGCGGCCTTTACTCCGGACCACACTCCGGTCAACAAAATTACTGTCGTTCCCCGCTCAAACGGTGTCGGCGGCTTTACTCAGTTCCGTGAAGAAAAAGAAGAAAAGCATTTCCATACCCGAAAAGACATGATGAACGATGTGGACGGACTTTTGGGAGGACGGGCCGCAGAACAGATTATCCTTGGTGATGTTTCTACGGGCGCTTCAAACGATATTGCCCGTGCAACAGACATCATCAAGCTTATGATTACAGACTACGGAATGAGCGATAAATTCAAGAATATGACTTTGGGAAAAGGCGTTCTTGGAAACAGGGGAGGGGAGCCTAACCTTGTGCGCGAATTCAGTGAGGATACTCAAAAATTCATCGATGAAGAAATTGCCCGAGTCATAAACGAGCGCTACGAGCATGTAGTAAATCTTCTTACCGAAAAAAAAGATTTGCTCGACTACATTTCAAAGCGTCTTATGGAAATCGAGACGATGGATTCAAAGGAATTCAACGAAATTATCAAGGCGCATGAGAATGTTAAAGATTGCAGGGACATACCCGACACTGACAATGTGTCATCAGAAGAAATCAGCGCTGAAGGAGGCGAAAAATGAAAAAACTGTTTTTTATCTTTCAGTTTTCAGTTTTCAGTTTGCTTCTTCACGCGCAGGGCATTTTGACGGCTTCATCTTTCTTTAAATCTGTATCTGAAAATTATGCGACTATAAAGGATTACGAGGCTGATGTTGACATTAAGGCCTCACGAAGCACGATGAGCGGTCATATTTCCTACAAAAATCCGAATCTTTTGCGGATTGACTTTACAAATCCTGAAGAGCAGGTGATTTGTTTTAACGGAGATTTGCTTACGATTTACCTTCCGGGAAGTGCGGCCATTCTTAATCAGACTGTAGACAACTCAAATAACACAGGTGCGAATCTTGCGACAAGTCAGGGACTTTCTCTTTTGAGCCGATATTACTCTCCGTCTTACGAAACAGGTCAGGATGCAGTTCCTCTGGAGGATGGAAGCGATGAAATGGTAGTGAATCTTATTTTGAGGCGGCGAAACATGAGCGAGGCTTTTTCTCATATAAAATTGTCAGTCAGCCCCAGCACTATGCTTATCCGAAGAATAGAGGCAACTACCCCGCAGAACGAAACCTTTTCCTTTGATTTTAAGAATTATGTAATAAACAACGGAATCTCAGACCAGAGATTTATTTATGACCCGCCAACCTCGGCAAACAATTACAATAATTTCTTGTTTTCAGAATAGAGCCTGAAGCAAGTTCAGGATGACATTTTCGGAGTAAAAAATGGAAAGTTACGGTCAGATTTTAAAAACGGCACGCGAGCAGAAGGGACTCGCACTTGAAATTATAGCACGGGAAACCTCAATCACTCAGGAATATCTTGCGGCTCTTGAAAACGAGGACTCAAATGTCTTTCCCGGAGAGCCATATCTCGTGGGATTCCTGCAGAATTATGCTGACTATCTTGAGGTTGACAAAAACCATATCTTAACTCTTTATCATAACAAAAAATTGCAGGAGTCCCCCCCTCCTTTGGCACTTACAGTGCGGGAAAGACCAAAATTTCTGATTCCTCTGATTGTAACTCTTATAGTCCTTTTGCTTGTTGGCGGCGGAATTGTGCTTGGTATCTTCTTAAAAACGAAATTTTCAAATTCTGATGAAGAGGCCGAAAAAGCACGGGGAACTGAGTTCAAAAAATATGAGCTTACGGACAAGCCTTTTAGTGGCCGTCTTTATAAAAGTGACCAGCTTATTATGGGAAGCGACAAGGGTAATATCTTCCTTACTGTCGCAGAAACTGAAGGGATTTTCGGTCTTGAGACTCCGTCCGGCGTTCAGTATGTAGAGCTTTCAGAAGAACTTGAAGTTGATGTTGATGGAGATTCAGTTCCGGAACTCATCATTTATGTTTCAGATGTTTCTCAAAAGAATGTTGACCGGGGGGCCGAGGTCAAGATTATGCTCAAAAATGCTTCTAATGTGGCGGTTGCAAGCCCTGATGAAAACCAGATTCCAAACGCAGAGGATTTGCCAAAAGAACAGAACAGGACAGAGATTTTCTCTGATACTCGCGCATATCCTTTCACTATCAATGCTACTTTCCGAGGCGGCTGTTTATTCCGCTACAGGCCTGACAGAAAAGAGACTGTCGAGGATTATTTTGCTTCGGGCGACATCGTAAACATTACCGCAAGCAACGGTGTGCGGGTATGGATTTCAAACGGAAACGCGGCTAAATTGCAGGTCGTCGCAAATTCAAAGACTTATGATTTGGCAGTTCCGAGAGCGGGCGAAGTTATCGCAGAAGACATCAAATGGATAAAAGACACGGACGGCAGATACAAGGTTGTCATCGTTGATGTAGACTAGGAAGCAATATGACTTTTTTTATAGACCAGCACGGATGTGCCAAAAATCAGGTGGATGGCGAGCTTATCATAAATCTTCTCTCAAAGCAAGGCTGGAAACAGACCTTTGAAGCCCACGAGGCGGATTTAATCGTCGTAAATTCCTGCGGGTTTATTGAATCTTCCAAAACCGAAAGCATAAACGCAGTTATGTCCGCCCGGCAAATGTACCCGAAGGCAAAAATCTTGCTGGCAGGCTGCCTTGCTGAGCGATATGCTGCCGAGCTTAAGGACGAGCTTCTTGAAGCGGACGGATTTTTTGGTAACGGTGATTTAAGTCAGATTTATAAGGTTATCGAGCCTCTTATGAAGAACGAGAGGCCTGTCCTTGTTCCAAAGCAGAAGGGTGTTTGCTGCGGAGACAGAAATCTTCTTTTGTCCTTTAAGGGAACTGCTTTCGTAAAAATTACTGAGGGCTGTAACAACCGCTGCTCATTCTGTGCAATTCCGATTATCCGCGGAGACTTACGGAGCCGGAAAGCACAGGAAATTATCGACGAAATTAAAGACTTGGTTTCAAAAGGAGTTTACGAAATCAATCTGATTGGTCAGGATTTGGCGGCTTATGGAACTGGAGCCGAGGACAATTGTTTTGGAGACGGAAGAACATATCTTCCAAACGGAACTCCCGGAAGTGAAGCTTTGACGCAGCCTGACTCAGATGGACGCGGATGCGAAACTGTGGCAAAATCTGGACTGGCCCGGCTCTTGGAGATGATTTCTCAAATTCAGGGAACTTTCGCAGTTCGTCTTCTTTACATTCATCCAGACCATTTTAACGAAGATATTTTGCCAGTTATGAAAAGTGACTCCAGGTTCATTCATTATTTTGACATTCCCTTCCAAAACGGGGACGATGAGCTTATCAAAAAAATGAACCGTGTTGGAAGTCAGGAAAAATACAAAGCCTTAATTTCAAAAATCAGGTCGGTTTTCCCGGATGCTGCCCTCCGTACGACATTTATGGCAGGTTTTCCCGGGGAGACAGAAAAGGCATTTGAAAATACAAAGGCATTTTTGTCAGACATTCGCACCGACTGGAGCGGCTGTTTTTCTTATTCAAGAGAAGATGACACTCCTGCCTACGATTTTAAAAATCAAGTTCCTCATAAAACCGCAGAAGAAAGAGCGGGTGAGCTTGTGGAATTGCAGGCAAAAATTACGAAAGAGCGGCTGAAAACTCGAGTTGGTCTTGAATATGACATTTTAATCGAGGAAGTCCTTTCTCAGAGCATGGAAAATCCAGATGAAGGCCTTGCAATCGGCCGGGCCTCGTTCCAGGCGCCGGAGGTTGACGGAAGCGTAGTCGTTCATTATGACAGAAGCGAAAACTCTCAGAACGAAGCCGTAAAAACAGGCAGGCTTGTCAGGGTAAAAATCACTTCCAGCGGAGATGTCGACTTGAACGGAGACTTTGTTTGCGATTCTCCGCTGAACGAAAAAATAAGGCAATCAAGTGGTATTCAATTTGCTCAGGAGATTTAAATCAGAAAATCATGAAAAATTGGATTAAAAAAACTATAACTCGTGCCGATGTCGGCTCTTTATATGATAAATTTGGCGTGAATCCGCTTACGGCTTCAATCCTTGCTAGACGGGGGATTACCGAAGGAAACGATGTGCAGTTTTTTTTGGAGGATGACCTTCGCTTTATGCACAGTCCTTTTCTTTTCAACAATATGGAGGATGCCGTTGACAGAATCTTGCAGGCAAAGGATGAAGAAGAAAATGTTTTGATTTTTGGTGACCGAGATGTTGACGGAATAACTTCGACAGCCGTTTTGTATGACTGCCTGACAAATCTTGGAATCAATGTGAAATGGCGGCTTCCTGGCGGAACGGATCCCTATGGCTTGAACAAAGCCGCCGTTGACGATTTTGAAAAAGATTTCGGCTCTTTAATCATCACGGTGGACTGCGGAATCTCAAATGTGGAGGAAATAAAATACGCGACTGACAAGGGAATGGATGTGATTGTCTTGGATCACCACACTCCGCCAGAAATCTTGCCGGCACCTGCGATAATCGTAAATCCAAAATGCGAGGACTCAGGATACCCTTTTAAAGATATTTCTGGCTGTGCCGTCGCTTACAAGGTTGTGACAGCCATTCGCTTTGCTCAAAGCGAGCTTTACAAAAACGAAATCTCTCTCTTGTCTGTTTCTCCTGTTGAAGGCGGGCAGGCTTGCGAAATAAATGTCTTAAAATTACAGAATCTTGTTGAAAAAGGTCTTTTGACGGAAACAGTTCAGGCGGGAACTTCAATTTCTTCCACAAAACTTGTGAATTTTTTGCGGGGCCAGCAGATTTTTGTATGGGATGAAAAGTCAACCGCCTCTCTTCTTGCACAGATTTTTGGGAGCGGTGCGGAATTTAATTTTATGGACTTAAGGGAAGAGGTAAGGAAGGTTTCGACTCTCTCTCCTCTTTCAAAATTCTCCCTTTCACAGCTGAAATCAAAATCAAAGCTGGCCCGCTACAATCCTGAATTTAATTCAGAAATAAAGGGCTTTTATAACATTTTCGTGACTTTCATAAATACACAGCTTCAGAAGCAGTTCCCGTCTTATGTCGAGGCGAGCGAGAGGGACTTACAGCTTGTCGCCCTTGCGGCCCTTGCCGACATTATGCCTCTTAAAAACGAAAACAGAATCTTTATTCGCAAGGGAATTGAATCGATGAACAAGGGAAAGTCCCGTGACGGTTTAAAAGAACTTCTTTCAATGCAGGGGCTTTTAGGTAAAAGAATCACGGCGACAGACCTTTCATGGAACATAAATCCGGCGCTGAATGCGACTGGTCGCCTGGGAAAGCCTGAAATCGGACTTGAGCTTTTCCTTGAAAAGAATGCTGAAAAAAGGCAGGAAATCGCAAAAAAAATCATCGAAATGAACAACGAGCGAAAGGAACTTGGCAACAAGGGCTGGGATATTGCGAACCCGAAGGCAAAGGAAAGCATCGAAAAATATGACGGAAAGCTTTGCGTTATCATTGATGACTCAGGCGAGCAAAAAATAAATCGTGGAGTTTCAGGAACAATCGCAGGAAAGCTCGTTAATGTCTATGATATTCCGTCAATGGTAATCACTTTTGTTGATGAAAACGCAATAGGCTCAATGAGAAGCTGCCGTGGCTTTGAAGTTCTTTCTTTGCTCGACAAAATGGCAGACATTTTTATCAGCTACGGCGGACACGCTTATGCGGCGGGCTTTTCGTTCAAAAAAGAGCGTTTGGGTGAATTCCTTACGGCCCTTGAAAAATTCGCCCCGGAAATAGAGCTTTCTTCTTCGGATGCAGAGAGCATAAATGTTGACGCAGAAATTCCACGGGATTATTTAAAGCCAGATTTACTTGCAATCGTGGATGATTTTGAACCCTATGGGGAGGAAAACCGCGAGCTTACATTTATGAGCAAAAATTTGCGGATTTGTGACGCTCTTATTCTCGGAAAAACAGAGCGGCAGCACCTAAAGCTCACCTTTGACCTTGGAAAGACAAAGTGGCCGGCTATGTACTGGGGAATGGCGGAAGCTTGGAACCGTGATTTTTCAAAGGGAGATGAGGTTGATGTCGTCTATCAGGTGAACAGAAACTGCTACAACGGAGTTGAAACGCCTCAGCTCATCATTACGGACATAAGGAAGAGTATGTAATGAGCGTTACGAGCGAGCAGCTGATTTCTCTTACGGAGCATATTTCTTATCTTAAAATGCCGACGAACATCGGATTCATTCGCTTTGAGAGAGAAAAAGGCGAAAAGTGCATCTTTATCGTTGATTCTGGAAACGACGAGACGACTGGAAAAAGAATCCTGGACTTTATAAACGAAAATTTCCCGGATTATAAGCTTTGTGCGATTCTGAACACTCATTCTCACGCCGACCATTGCGGAGGAAATTCTTATCTTGTTCGTGAGACTGACTGCGAGGTCTGGGCTTCAAAAGGCGAGGCTTATTTAATGGAATTCCCTGAGATTGAGACTCAGCTTGTCTGGGGAGGTAAGGCTATTCACGACATCCGCTCAAAATACCTTCTTGCAGAAGCGTGCAGGGTGAGCCGGGTTTTTAACGGCGAGGAAGAAATTTTTATTCAGACAAAGGACGGAGAAATCTCCGTAAAAGTAATTTCTCTTTCAGGGCATTATGTCGATCAGGTTGGTTTTTTAATCACGGACACAGACAAAAAAAGCGTTTGCTTTGCAGGCGATGTTCTTTCGGGGCGTAATTCCATAAAAAAGCACTGGATTCAGTATCTTCTTGACGAAACAAAAACTAAGGAATCTTTGTTTAAAATTCAAAAAATTGTCTCTGATTTTTACATTCCGGGCCACGGGGACATTACGGACTCTATCGAAGGAATTGCCGAGCTTAATCTTCTTGCGATTCTTGAAACGGAAGATATGATTCTTGACGAGCTGAAAAAGCCAAAAACAATGGAAGAGCTTTTAAAAGCAGTGGCCGACAGAAGCGGAATCACTTTAAAAACAAGCCAGTTCTGCCTTATTGGAAGCACAATCCGCTCGTATGTGACAGGCCTTTATGAAGAAAAAAAAATCACTTACGAGATTATAGACAACCGAATGATTTGGAAAACGATTTAGGGAACTTCTGAAAGGCCCTGCCCTGGAAGTTATTCAAAATCGTAGGGCGTTTCCTGATAGACATAATAGTTGAGCCAGTTTGAGTAAAAAAGATGTGCCGTGCTTCGCCATGTGCTTGACGGTTTTTTGCTTGCATCGTTTGACGGAAAATAATTTTCAGGAAGCTCAATTGGCAGATTTTTGTTTTTGTCGCGCCAATATTCGTTTGCAAGAGTGTCCGTGTCGTATTCTAGATGTCCCATCATAAAAATAGAACGGTTGTCACGGGATTTTGACAGTGTGACTTCGCCTTCAAGATTTTCCGCAAGAATTATTAAGTCCTTTTCTTTTTCGATAGGCTCCCGTTCGACTGTAGTGTGCCTGCTTGTCGGAACCGGGAAAACATCGTCAAAGCCGCGCATAAGGGGGTCTGCCTTTACGGTTCGTTTGTTCGGTAGAACTCCAAAAAGCTTTTTTGGCAGCGGCGTTTTTTGAATGTTGTAATTGTGATAAAGACCCGCCTGCGCTCCCCAGCAGATATAGAGAGTCGAATAGACATTTTTTTTGGCGTAATCCATAATTTTGCAAAGCTCGTCCCAATAGTCAACCTGCTCAAAAGGAATCTGCTCAACGGGTGCTCCAGTGATAATCAGTCCGTCGTATTTATGCTTGAAAATTTCGCTTGATGGAATGTAAAACTTTTCCAGGTGCTCCTCGCTTACATGAGTTGACTCGTGGTTTTCCATGTGAACGAGAGAAATGTCGATTTGAAGGGGCGTGTTTCCCAAAAGCCGCAAAAGCTGGGTTTCGGTAGCTTCTTTTGTTGGCATAAGATTTACGATTGCGATTTTGAGAGGGCGAATATCCTGGCTTGCCGCACGATTTTCTGTCATTACGAAGATGTTTTCGTTTTCAAGGATAGAGCGTGCTGGTAAATCTGACTGAACTTTGATTGGCATATATGCAGAGTATAGCAAAATTTTCTAATCTTTGCTATATTATGCCTATGTCTAATGATAGAAGAGCGGCTATAAAAAAGTTAAAGTCTTTTTATCTTTCACCAAAAGTTGACATCAACGATTTCCGTGCAAAAATCAACGAGACTTTTTCGGAGGTCTTTTTGCCGAATAATGTCGATTCAGAAGAAAAAGTATTTCGTGGCACAAAATATGACATTCTTTCCCCGGAAATGTTCGCCTCAAACAGAGTCCTTCTGTACATTCACGGCGGAAGTTTTGTTGGTGGAAGCCGGGTGGCATACAGGGCCTTTGTTTCCGCTCTTGCAAATGTGACTTCAAGCAAGGCATATCTTCCGGAATTTCGCCTTGCCCCGGCTCATCCCTTTCCTGCAGGTCTTGAAGATGTAAAGCTTGTTTTTCAGGAGGCGTATAGCGAGACAGAAAAAACTCTTGGCGAAGGCTCTTCTCCTGAGTTTTTGATTGTTGCCGATTCAAGCGGCGCCTCAATGGCCCTTGCTTTTCTTTATGAGCTGGACGAAAAATTCCGTTCTTCTGTCCGTCACTTAATTCTTATCAGTCCGTGGCTTGATTTTAGCGAAGAAAACGAAATCTTTAAAAGCAAAAAAAATAGTGACGAAATTTTCACGGCAGAATCCATCCGGTTGTGCGCCGAGCATTACACATACAGCGAGAACTGGAAAAATCCCCTGGTTTCTCCCTTAAAAGCGCAGAGGGAGCAGCTTGCTAAATTGCCGCCTGTGTTCATTCAGTGCGGTGAAAAAGAGATTTATTTTAAGTCTATGCTGAATTTTCAGGGCCTTGTAAAGGCTGCTGGCGGAAAATGCGAAATCGATGTATGGCCGAAAATGCCCCCGCTTTTCCAGCTTGCTGACGAAAACCTGAGCGAATCCCATCTTGCGGTAGAAAAAATCGGAAAGCTAATCACCGCAAAAGACCGTAAAGGCGAAAGCGTGAGCGAAATTCAGCTTGAGCTTGAGCGAAATTAGTCGCTGAGCGCGCTGTCAGCCAAAGATGAGGCATAATCCGACTCTTCATTTTTCCCAAGTCCCAGTTCTGCGTCGAACATAAATTTCCGGGATTCCTTCGTTTCGTTTCGCTTTGAAAGAAGCTCTCTGGCGGCGAGTAAAATTTCAGTCGCCTTGTCAGCCCTTATGTTTAATGCCTGCGCGATTTTCGCCTCTTCTGAGCCGGCAAGGTTTTCAAGCGTCGTGAATGTTTTTATGAGAATTTTTTCCCGTTTTTCGCCGACATTCGGCAGACTTGCAAAAACTGAGACGGTGTTTTCTTTCGTGCGGAGATTCTGGTTTCGGCTGGTGGCAAATCGGTGGGTTTCGTCTCGGACTCTCTGCAAAAGGCGCAAGGCATCGCTTCGTCGGGGAAGGCAAATCGGCTTGCTTGCGTGAGGCCTCCAGATTTCTTCGTCCCGCTTGGCAAGGCCTGCAATGGGAATGTCAAGGTCGAGCATTCTTAAAATTCCGTCAACGGCGTTTACCTGCCCGATTCCTCCGTCTATTAAAATCAAATCCGGAAGCTCCAGCTTTTCGTTTGAAAGCCTGGAATACCGCCGTGTCGCCGCTTCTCGCATAGAGGCAAAATCGTCTATGACTCCGTTCGTAGTTTTGAGACGGAAGTAGCGGTAATTTTTTTTGTCGGGGTTTCCCTTCCAGAAAGAAATGAGGGAGGCCACCGGGAATTTTCCGCCGATGTGGGCAATATCAAAGCCTTCGATTCTCTCTGGAAGCCTGGGAAGGGCCAGCAGCTCCTTAAGCTCGTTGAGGGCAGGCATGTCTCCCCGCTCCCGAATCCGGCGGATAATGTCTTCCTTTGCGTTTTCCTTTGCCATGTTCAGGGCGGCGATGTCGCGGCGGGCAGAGGAAGATGTCACGCGCTCAAGAATTGTTTGCGTAACGCTTCCTGCTTCGCTATCATGCGGAAGGGTATGGAGAGCCGCCGCAGGCGTTCCGACGCGACCGGCGGGAGCGGCGGAATGAGCGTTAGCGAAGCTCGGAACACCCGACGGCGAAGCCGTACCGCCCTCTGAATCTTTAATCTGTGAAAATCTGTGCCAATCTGTGGATAAAAATTTTTCCAAAAACTCCGTGTCGTCGTTTTCGTCAATGAAAATCTTTGGCGGCAGGGAATTTTCGTTCTCGTAGTAGGCGCGGGCGAACTCTTCCAGCAGCTCGTTGTCCTCATTCATGCTCTCCACCCGGTAATTGTCACGGCCCAAAAGCTTTCCGTCCCGGATTTT
>CALGGS010000221.1 GCA_937915735.1 uncultured Treponema sp. | reverse complement strand
GTTTGTAAATTACAGAGGAATTGAGAGCATAGGAAAGGAGGCGTTCGCTTACTTTACAAAACTTGAATCAATTGAGATTCCCTCTCATACTACTTACATTGGAGAGCGAGCGTTTTCAAATTGCGATGAGCTTCAAAGAGTTGTTATTCCAGAAAGTGTAGAAACTATCACAGCAAATTGTTTTCGAGACTGTCCAAAACTTAACACTGTAATTATAAAAAATCCAGATTGTGATTTTGTTGATGAACCGTTTTATACAGATTCAAGTTATCACTGGAATTACCCGTATTATACAACAGGCCCTATTTTTTCAAATGAAGGCGACACATTTGATGGTGTTATCTACGGATATGAGAACTCAACCGCACAAAAATATGCAGAAAAATACAATTTGAGATTTGAAATCTATGATCCTAATGATGATACTAATAATACAAACAATGTATTACTTCCTAACAACGCTACAAGCTATTCCATCCCATGTGAGGGAGATCCCCAGCATACGAATCCAGAGAATACATTTAGCGTTTACTTGCCGCCAGATGGATTCGTATATGAAACTGTGCAAGAAGTCAGAGATAGTAAAGATAATATCTATGCTGTATGTGCTTTCGATGATGAAGTACAGATTGTGCCAGAAGACAAAGAAGATTCAATTATAAAAATCCAAATGGACGGCTTTTCGTTCGGTGCAGCTACGATTGATGCACAAGATCAGTTATATATATTGTGGGGACAATCAATTTCAGACGATGATATTGAAGCGACGATTGATAGCAACGAGAAAAATATTGTTGTGAGACGATATTCCCTTGACGGATCATATATTGATGAATGTGGTATTCCAATTCAAGATACCAACTCATTATTCCCATTTAGTGGTGGTAATGCAAATATAGTTATGCACAACGGATACTTGGGGTGTTTCTTTGATACAGTATGGACAGACCATCATAATGGTTCAGAATTTGCGTTGATAGATACTGAAACGATGAGTTTAATTGATGTAAATGATTATCAAGGTTCCCATTCTTTCGGTGTGTCGATGATACCAACTGATTTTGGATTTGCAGCTATTCAATATGGCGATGGCGCTCCATTCGGAATGGGGGTAAATACATATAGTGTCGAAGATGGAGTTATATATAACTACCTAAAGAGAAACTATGAATTCCTCGCTTTTCACGGATGCGGAACACGGGTGTCGGGGTCGAGATCGCAGAATGTTTACGTCAATTTAGGCGGTCTTGCTAAATCAGGCAATTCGTATGCCTTTGTCGGTTCGGGGCCAAAACTATATACAACGAACAATGCTGAGATAGAAACAATAAATCCCCACAATGTATATGATGTGTTTGTTAAGCTAACCGACAGCGAATTAAATGACTCCGATTTGTTATGTGGCGAAGATAGAATAGATGTAGAAACTGGCGAAGCAATTGATAAAAATATAATATGGTTAACAAACTGTGATGATAACCATAGAGCCGGGGTTGTAAAGGTAGTTACTTTGGAAAATGGGAATTACTGCGTTCTTTGGGAATGGTTCATCAATGGAAAATTTGATAGCATTCATTATGTTATTCTTGACGATACAGGGAATCTTGTTCAAAAGGATACAAGAGTGACTGGGGCAAGACTCTCTCATACGTCAATCCAACCAATTGTACGGGGCAATACTCTAACATGGGCGGTGTATCGCCTTTCTGACGCTTCATTAGTGTGGTCTACAATTGACTTGGATAACTGCAAGGAAACAATCGAGGGAGACTGTAACTGCGATGGGAATGTAGGACTAAATGATATTATTGCACTTCAACGCTGGATATTGAGATTGGACTCGGAGCTAATCAATTGGCAAGCAGTTGATATGAATTCAGATGGAATCATAGACATATTTGATCTGGCTCTACTTAAACGGATTTTGTAATCTGCTTCAAGCATATCTTTTTGAGACTTTTCCAGCGATTCTATCTCATTTTGCGCTTGTGGCAATTTCTCTACTGTGAACTTCATAATTATAATATTATCATATTTCTTGAAAATGTCAACAATTTCAAAGAGAATAAAAAAACTCAGGCTTGACCTGATTTTTTTATTCTGGCATTACTATTTTTCATCGAGCTTGACTCGATGAAAAATATGCCTTTATTTCAATATAAATACACTGTATTACCGGTTCGACTGGCAATAAATCCATGATCAATTGTTGTCAACCAAGCAGATTCTTTAGTAGATTCTGAATCCCCGAAGCCTCTTCCAAGTAACCAATCTTTTATTTGTGATTTTGTCCATGAATGTCGTCCTTCGTTTGTTAATGAACCTGACATTTGCGACCATTGGCTTGAAGTAAATTCTAATCGCACATACATTCCATCATTCAAAGTTGTTCCAAACGTTGATTCAAATTCTGAATAAGAACTTAAATCTGTCCATACAGTATAAGAATCTTCACTATCGACATTGTTTTGACAACTACTGTATCCGTCAATTCTAGCCTCGTAAACAAATGAGCAAAACCAGATTACACTAGTTTCCGAGGTTGAAAAATGAAAGCAATACTTACCAAATCGGAAAAAGAAAAACTTTTAGAACAATTTGAGAAGTCTGGAAAAACACACGCACAGTTTGCCGAAGAGAACGGACTGAATGTAAAGACATTTTCAAAATGGATTTACGAATGGCATCATCAGAACAGGAGTACGAACGAAGTAAAATTTGTAGAAATCAAAACAAGCGCAATTTCGCCTGCAAACGACATCAGGGTAAAAAAGCCAGGAATGGAAATCTTAATTCCCGCACACCTTGAACAGTATCAGCTAAAAAATATTCTTTCGGTTCTGGCAGCGATATGAAAATTGATTTTGAAAATGCAAAAATTTACGTGCGTCCTGGAAGTACGGATTTACGAAAGGGGGTCGCAGGACTTGCCCAAATTATTGAAAACGAAATGAAACTCAACGCCCTTAGTGAATCAGTTTTTCTTTTCTGCAACAAGAATCACAAGCTCCTGAATAATTTAGGCTAGAATTGACGGATACTAACTACTGAAAAACAATATTACTGAGATTATTACCAGTAATCCAAAAACTTTTCTTTTCATAAAAAGTCCTCCAAAATAGTGTTGAGAAAATTGTTTGAGGACTTTACTTATTAACATTAAGCACGCTAGTGACCCGACCGCCTAATAATTGCTTAAACGGTGGCGCGGCTTGACCGCGACATCCGCTTTGAACCTATGTTATACGTTATTATATATCATTATTATCTGCTACATAAAGAACATTTTCCTTAAAATCATCATATCTTACTTTTCCACTCGTTTTTATTGAAAACCTGAACTGCAAAGGAAATTTTATAAAATACTCTCCATCCTTTTTATATATTTCCATACATTTATGACGGGTACAACTCGGAGTTTCAAAGCGGAGCTTTTCCAAAAGAAAATCCTTGAATTCATCGGCTATACACGAATGATAGGCTACTACATCCCCGTCTTTTTTTACAACAATATAGCCTCCGTTTACGTCCGAGCGTCCGTTCCATTTTTTACCAAAACGCAAACCTGTAAACATAGAATACAATAGATTTTCTATTCTCACACGGTATGTATCATAGTTGTTCTTAAATTCATAGCCGGCAAAATCGTTTGCGGCAAGATAATTCAAGCAGTCCTTCACATCCGTTTTTTCACCACGACATTCGTAAAAATAGTACTTCAACATTCCGCCGATTATCTTTGGCATTTCTGTTCCGCAGCAGGTAATTAAGTTTTCCCTTGCAATGTCTCCTACTGGATTTATAAATTCCACATCAAGGTTTTTGTCACGCAGAAATTTCATTCTTTTTCCAACGGCGGTATGTCCTTGAGAATTTACAAGAGAGTTGAATTCTTCCATTATTTTCTCAGAGATTTTACCTGTTACTTTGAATTCAAAGTTTGTGTTATCACCGCTTGCATTGAAAAGCGTCGCTCCAGCATCGATGTCTGACTTGCAGGAAAAACCCATTATCTGATTTATTCCGGAACGGTAGTCCTGTGTTTCAAGAACAATATCCTGAGTGCCGCCGAAGAAGTCATTAGATTTTTCTGCAGGAGATTTTAATTTGGTTATGTTGAGACTTTCCAAAAAGTCGGTTACGTCTTTATTCGTGAAAGTCGTTTCCGTTGATGAAACTATCATATCCCAGACTTTGTTCTTGTAGTTTGAGATTTTACTGCAATCTACCGTTGCGATTTCATTTTCGTTGAGTTTTATCTTTATCTTTTCGCCTGTGTAATAGCTGTACTTTTTTCCTTTTATTTCTTCACGGATGATTCTTATGATATTCAGAAATTTGTCACGGATTTTCTTCATGTCCTTATCGGCAGCATACACTTTCCCGTCGCTAAGAAGTTTGAAGAATATGTAAATTTCGCTCCATTCGCCTTTGTTGCCTTTAAGTTCCATTTACTTTTCCTCCGATTTTGCAAGTTTCTTTTTTATTTCCTCTGCGATTGCCGCAATGACCGGAACAGAAACGCTGTTTCCGAACTGTTTGTAAAGGTGAGTGTCAGCAAGCACAAGTTTGTAGCTGTCGGGAAAACCTTGGAGCCTTGCCCATTCCCTTGGGGTCATTTTTCTGATTCCGTCAGTGTTTACTTTTCCTTTTATGTGCGTTACCGGAGTTAAATTCTTTTGTCTTTTGTCAACGATTAAATTTCTTTCCCGGCCCATTCCTCCGCAAACTATTGCACCGGCGACAGAATCCAGGTCCCGTATTTCATAGCCGAAGCCGTGACCTAAAGCTTCGTGCCTTGCCCTGTGCCGTTTTAAAGTCTCTATGTAAGTGGTGCTTAGATAATACTTTGCGGAAACCGGATTTTCTTCCAGAATATCGCGTATTGCTTTTGTCGAATCCGTACTTTTCGGAAAATTGAATTCTTCTATTTCAAGATCTTTTCTAAAACAGACTATGTAAATTCTTTCGCGGTTCTGAGGCACGCCGAAGTCACGGCTGTTCAGTATTTGAGAAAATACATTGTACCCCAAATTTTCAAATGTCGATTTTATGATTTTGAAAGTTCGGCCTTTGTCATGGATTGTAAGTCCTTTTACGTTTTCGCAGAAAATTACTTTCGGCTTGTGTTCCTCGCAGATTCTTGCCACGTCAAGAAAAAGCGTGCCGCGGCAGATTCCCTTGTAATTGTCGTCGAAGCCTTTTCTTTGTCCTGCCATGCTGAACGCCTGACACGGAAAACCTGCAAGACAGATATCGAATGTTGGAATTTCTTTTTCGTTTATTTTTGTGATGTCGCCCGCTATTTCTTCAGGACTTTCAAAATTAGCCTTGTATGTTTTTTGAGCATATTCATCCCATTCCGAGACAAATACTGTTTCTGAATTTTTAAAGGCCTGCTCAAATCCAAGCCTTATTCCACCAATACCTGCAAACAGGTCGATGAACTTGTAGTATGACATTCTCGTTTTCTTTTGAGAAAAATGTCATACTGGAATTATTAATGATTAGATTTTAATATTCTTTTCCAGCCCAGTGGGCTGTGCGTATAACAATTGCTTGTACCGCACGGTGGCTTGACCACCGTGTCGGCTACGAAGCTTTGTTATGCCTTGTTACTACAAAAATATTTCTTTTAGCGGCAGCACCGACTGCCGCGTACAAGCAACTTACTTGTCAGATTTTCTTCTATTACATTCCCTGCAAAGCATCTGACAGTTTTCAAGATTAGTTTTACCGCCCTGACTCCACGGAGTTATATGGTCGGCTTCCATTTCTTCAAGCTCAAAATGATTACCACATATTTTACAAATTCCGTTCTGTTTTGTATATGCCTGTAATCTCTCATTGTCTGAGAATGCACGGATTGAAAGGTATTTCTCATTTCTTGTAAGAACATAGGGATAAATTCCAGATTTTTTAGTTACATCGTCATCAAGAATAAGTTTTTTAATTTCATCTTCCAATTTTATAGTATCGAATTCCGCATCCTTGTATTTGTTGTACAGTTCACCCCAGTTTATGCCTTTTGTATACTTCGGTCTTTTCGTCGGGAATACGGCTTTTACCCAGGCAATTACTTTCTGGAAATAAACCCACAAAGCGGAAGCATTTTCATCATGCTGATGAATGCCCATGTACTCGTCAATCTGACCGTTTGAAATCCAGTCAATGGCTGTTTCTAGAATCTCCTGTCTGTTTGCAGTTCCGCTTACATAGTCTCCGCCGAGCGAAACGGCAGGACAGCCGATTTTTGAGAAATACTTTTTAGCGTCCGAAACCCACGAACCACAGTAAACTGCATTTCTCAACTCTTGCGGAGTTAATTTTTCCCCTGCAATATTTATGCGCTCGAACCATTTTAATTTTTCGCTGTTCGTTCCGCTGCAGATGTAAACATTGAGTTTGTAATCCAGGATTTTTTTCTGCTCGTCGTCCTGCAGATTGTTGAAGAAACGCATTATATGGGCAAAGTCGCCGTTCACATACTGGCAGATTGAAATTGTCCTTTGCTGTCCGTCGATTACTTCAAAAGTTCCGTCGCCTCGGTCTGCCCAATACATTACATTGAGCGGAAAATTCTCTACGACTGAATCGATTACGGCATCTCGCTGTTTTTCTTTGTAAACGAATTCTCTCTGATAGGGCGGGCGGACATCCAGTTTACCGCCATAAGCGACAACACCGCCTTCCGCATTATCAGAGAAGCCGTTTGTAAGTTCACGAATGGTTATTTCTGTTTGCTTTATTTCCATTACTGTTTTCTCCGGATTATTACACGGTTGTATATTTTTTTAACGTTG
This sequence comes from uncultured Treponema sp., assembly GCA_937915735.1. Classification (GTDB taxonomy): domain Bacteria; phylum Spirochaetota; class Spirochaetia; order Treponematales; family Treponemataceae; genus Treponema_D. The sequence continues at coordinate 1,060 of CALGGS010000221.1, read as the reverse complement.
ATTACTGTAAAACATTCATACCCAATCCATCGAGCAGAATTTGCTATACCAAGAATTTCAAATTGGTCAGGATTATATTTATCAAAAAAAGTTATTGGAACACCCATAGGTTCAAAATAGTCACAAGGAATGTCAGTTATTTTGTTAACATTAATTACATTTGAATTATCATATTTTGGATAGTCTTCTGGCGAATAATTTTTGTACAGAATTAATTCTTCATGACGCTTTGCAATATCAAGATTTGTATACCAGCAGATATTTCCCATGCTTCGCCATTTTTGTCCCGTTTCATCCTGCCAGTATCTTGTTTCGCGAGGTGTATAATATTCTGGTACCTTAAAAGCCATGCCACCAGCCTTATAGCCAAGCCAAATTTTATTTTCCTGAAGAAGTTGAAAAGTTTCCTTATAAGTTACATTATTTTGACTGCCAATAATAAGAAATTTTTTATCGTATACAATTAGTTGTGCAACATATTCTCTGAACAGGCTGAAAGGAGGATTTGTAACAACAATGTCTGCCTCCTTTAAAAGTTCAATACATTCCTTACTTCTGAAATCTCCGTCGCCTTGTAATTCTCTAATTCCAATTTCTTCTACAGTTGGAATTTTGCTACCATTTTTCTCGCCGCAATATTCCAGGCTGATTGCTTTTTCGCTGTTGTTTTGGCTGAACAAATCCCGCTCCTGATTCTTGTAGCAGGTTGTGATGAGTTTTTTCAAACCAAGAGTTTCAAAATTGTAAGAAAAGTAATGAAAGAAATTGCTTATTCTCGGGTCATCGCAGTTGCAGAGAACAGTTTTACCTTTGAAGTGTTCTTTATAATATTTAAGCTCATTGGAAATATCATTTAACTGAGTGTAGAACTCGTCTTCTTTTGCATCACGGGCTTTCCCGAGACTTCCATTTTTGGACATACAATTTTCCTTTTTTCTTTTTTAGAGAAATTTGTATGTCCTTAATTTTTAAATACTAAAAAACTTCCGGCTCAGTGAGCCGTGGGCATAACTAAAAATTAAACCGCAACGACGAAAGTCGTTGTCGGCTTTGAATTTTA
>CALGGS010000220.1 GCA_937915735.1 uncultured Treponema sp. | reverse complement strand
AGTCTCTGGGCGCAAACTTTGTTAAAATCGACCTTGGCGAAATGGGTCAGACTGCACAGGGTTACGCAAAAGAGCTTACTCCGGAGCAGATTGCAAAACAGAAGGAAGCACAGGCTAAGGTCTGTGAAAAGGCAAATATCGTAATCACCACGGCAAAAGTCTTCGGACGCAAGGCTCCCCGCCTTATCGAGAAGAATGTCCTCGACAGGATGCAGCCCGGCTCAATCGTCGTTGATATGGCTTGTTCTACTGGCGGAAACGTCGAAGGCTCTAAACTCTTTGAGAATGTGGTTACCGAAAACGGTGTTACAATCATGTCTGGTGACTTGCTTGAGCGTCAGGTTCCCTATGATGCTTCAAAGATGTTCTCTGGAAACATCACGGCTTTCCTTACTCATGCAGGTTTCTACGACAAGGAAGCAAAAGAATTCAAGGTCAACATGGAAGATGACATCATGAAGGGCTGTCTGCTCACACAGGGCGGACAGATTATTCACGAGAGGTTTAAGGCGTAAGAAAACTTTCCTCAATATTGTGGAACGGTTTAGAAAGGGAGATTTATCGTGTTCACGATTTGCATGGGAAAAGAAGAAATTGACTCTCAGAAAAATTCAATTTCGGGAATTACAGAAAAAATCGGCCTGGAAAAAAGGCTTTCAAATGATTTCGATAAAGTTATTACCGGCGAAATGCAGGGAAACAAAGAAGATTTCATTGGAGTGATTGATTTTGACTTGCTTGACTGTTTTAGAAAAGAAGAAAAAATCATCATTTGTGGCAAAGATTTCAGACGGATGTTTTTTCCGAAATACAAAATTCTTCCGAGAGAAAATGGAACACTGATTTGCAAAAAAGGAATCTGCGTGACTATTGTAGCTTTGTTTTTTGTCGCTTTGTTCGCTAAAATTGCTTCCCTTTTGTTTGCAATTCATGAATTTCGAATTTCTGCCCCGATTTATTTAATATTAGCAGTTATAATTTTCGTTTTTTTCTATAACTTCAAAAAATCGAAAGAAGAAATGGACGAAATAGATATGCTTTTGATAAAAGTAATCGAATAAACTGCAAAAGCGTTAGGGATTGTAGGGGCGCGAAGCGTTGTGTAATGAGCGAAGCGAATGAAACAATGAAGCGACAGCGTAACCCCGAAAAGCCCGACCCGTAGGGATGGGATTGCCGTGTCAGGCACGGCAATGACAGACTAGAGGGTAACGCCCATTCTATGTACGAACGGGAAAAGTAAATACATGTGAAAATGGCTTGTGGGACGCAGGCAAAAAGCAAGGAGGGCTCCCATGTGGGAAGATTCCTTGATTTTTGCCGCCGCTGGGACCCGCAAGACAGTTTCACAAGGAGTTAATTTTTATGGATATAATGCTTATTTTCGTATTTGTAATCGCTGCTTTCCTTGGATTGGAGTTGATTGCAAAGGTTCCGTCACAGCTGCACACGCCGCTTATGTCTGGAACAAATGCTATTTCCGGCATTACGGTTGTCGGTGCCATCTCAATTACGGCTCTGGCTGTTAAAATCGGCGGAAAAGTTGGGGCAATCCTCGGCTTCCTCGCCATTGTGTTTGCGACTATCAATGTTATCGGCGGTTATATGGTAACTGACCGAATGCTTGGTATGTTCAAGACAAAAGATTCAAAGAAAAAGTAAGGAGCTGCGGAATGAACGACACATTGATTAAAGTTTTGTACATGATTTCCTGCATCTTCTTTATCCGGGGAATCAAACTTTTGGGAAAGACTGCCACTGCCCGCAAGGGAAATTTCTATTCTGCAATCGGTATGCTGGTTGCTGTGGTGACAGTTCTTATTCAGAAAGATGTTATGTCAGCTTTCTCTACAGATGCTGCAACCTGGGGCGGAAACCCGCTTCTTTCAAACGGATACTGCTGGATTGTTGCCGCTGTTTTGATTGGTACTGTAATCGGTGCTATATGGTCTAAGAAAGTTCAGATGACTGGTATGCCAGAGCTTGTTGCTTTGTTCAACGGTTTTGGCGGTTTGTCTTCACTGCTCGTTGCTTTGACTCAGTACATCGCAGCTCCAAAGGGCGACTATTTCACGGCTGTTTCTCTCGGACTTACAATCGCAATCGGTGCGGTGGCTTTTACCGGTTCTCTGGTTGCCTGGGGAAAACTCAGCGGAAAAATGACTTTCAAGGGCTGGGTAATTCCTGCTAAGAATGCGGTAAACGCTGTTCTCTGCGTGCTCGGCTTGGTTTCAATCATCGCCTACTCATTCTTCACTGCTGAAAATCCCTTTGGATTTGCAGAAATCGAAAAATGCGGCGTAATTGCTTGTACGGCAATCTTCCTCCTTTTGGGCTTTACCATGGTTATCCCAATCGGTGGTGGTGATATGCCGGTTATCATTTCCTTCTTGAACGCACTTTCTGGCCTGGCTGCTGCTTTCGCAGGATTCGCAATCAACAACACGGTTCTGGTAGTTTCAGGCTGTCTCGTTGGTGCTTCTGGTTTGATTTTGACCCTGATTATGTGTAAGGCTATGAACCGCACATTCGGCTCACTCCTCTTCAAGAGCTTCGGTGGCTCAAAGAAGAAGGGTGCTGCCGGTCCTGCAAAGGAGCCGAAGGCTATATCTGTGGAAGACGCTTACATGATTCTGGAAGCAGCAAAGAATGTCGTCTTTGTTCCGGGCTACGGTATGGCTGTTGCTCAGGCTCAGCACGCTGTAAAGGAGCTTTGCGACAAGCTTGAGGCAAACGGTGCAGAAGTAAACTTTGCAATCCACCCGGTTGCAGGTCGTATGCCAGGACACATGAACGTATTGCTTGCTGAGGCAAATGTCCCGTACGAACAGCTCAAAACAGCTGACGAGATGAATCCGCAGATGAGCAATGTTGACGTTGCAATCGTCATCGGTGCAAACGACGTCGTAAACCCGGACGCAATCAACGACGAAAGCTCACCACTTTATGGTATGCCAATCGTAAACGCCCACGAAGCCCGCACCGTATTCGTACTCAAGCGTGGTAAGGGTACAGGATTCTCTGGTGTTGAGAACCCGCTCTTTACAAACGACAATACTGTTATGATTTACGGAGACGCTAAGGCGACCGTCTCAGCGCTTGTAAGTGAGTTTAATGATCAGTAAGTAGACGCAGATTAACGCAGATACACGCGGATGTTTTATACGGAAGCGTGGCTGTGTGTTGCTTGGGATTTATGCCAGCTTCTCGATTGGGGAGCTGGCGTTTTTTTTATCTGTGTGTAGAAAATTCTGTCTCTAAAAGATTCTTCAAGCCTTCTGCTAAAATATTTTCGATATGTTTCTTAATTTCTTCATCAGATTTGCTAGCATCCCTTAAAAACAAGTCTGCGGGATGAATTTCAAGAACATCTGCCATTCTAAAAAGCAAATCAAAAGACGGAAATTGTCGGGCGGCTTCTATTGAGCCGATTGTACCAGTACCACAATCACATGCTTCGGCAAATTTTGCTTGTGAAATTCCTTTCTTGTTTCTGTAGTATTTCAAATTCTCAATAAAAATAGACTGATACGAATTCATGTACTCAGTATAAAGTAGGTTTTTAAAGACTAAAATCTTGCCAAACAGAGCATACAGGTGTTATACTCTGATAAACAGAGTTTTATAA
>CALGGS010000219.1 GCA_937915735.1 uncultured Treponema sp. | reverse complement strand
TTCCATAGATTCATTTTAGCACATTTACCCACATTTTCCAGCGAAAGGCCAAAAACTGATTACAAGGAAAAACTTGCAGATAATGAATTAGAGTTTATTGATTTGGAAGCCCTTGTTAAAGGCTGTGATGCCGTAAACTTTGGGAAAGAGGCACTTTCATTTGTTCGCCCCGATTTAGAACAGATGCAATCTGGAAGTGAAGAGGGCTGGGGTTGGGAAGAAATTACGACAGGTTATGGTGAATTTCAAAATCCTGACAAGAACTTTAAAGGCGGATATACACCTCAGTTCATCTCAAAAATTGATGATATGGGTGTTTTTGAGACTGATTCAGAAGCTGCCGCACAGTGGGAAAAAGATACTGGCGGACACATCTTACAGGAAAGAGTTGATATGTGGATAGGGGATGAAGACCTGGAATATTATTCATATCCAGATATTCCTGAAAACCGCAGGATTATGAAAGAAAACGGCTGGCTTTTGGAACAGCCTCTGGAATTTGACTTTTCAGAGTTCACAGAAAAAGATTTCAACAGAATCAGGGATGAACTTTTTAAGGATAATCCAAAGTTAGATTATTACGGCAGACTTCATATAGGAAGCATTCATGTGGAGTTTGTAATAAACCAAAATGACGGCTGGGTAGACACAAATTATTACATTCTCGGCCAGGAAGGAGAAGGTGAGACTCAGTTTGGTGTTCCTTATGACCATTTCCCAGGCCATCAGTTTGCAGCAAATCTCTTTACAGATAACACTTATGAGGAATTCAAAGAAAAAGCTGCAAAGGCAATTCTTGATGACATTGCAGAAGAGACCTCTCTAAAAACGGAAGCAATGCGGCCGCTTGTAGACTGGAACAACGAAGAGCAGTGCAAGGAACTTTACAGAACAAAACTTGTGGAGGCAGCAAGGGAAGATGAGATTATAATAACTCCATATAATCACAAAGAAGATAATGTAGAAGTAGTCCGTCAGTGGCTTTCAGAACTAGAGGAAGTTCCTGCAAAAGATATTTCTGATGAAAAGGTTTTTGCTGTAATTGACAATGTCGGAGTAGAACAAGGACATGAAAAAGGCGATTTTCTCAAAGTCCTTAAAGACGGAACAGTTGAACACATTTCAGCCCTCGGGTCTGTTGAAAAAGAACCTGTAGAAGTCCTACATATTATCAACTCATTTGCAGAAGACCATGCCTCTGTATCAGAAGAAGGCAGCCAGCAGAGAAAAGATTATGAGTACATCAACTCTCTTTATGAAAAAGTATATGACGATTACATTCATAGCGAAAGGAGGAAACTTGAACCAACAGAATATGTTTTGAGCAAGCTCAAAGAAAAGGGAATTGAAGTTATTACTGACAAGAATGAATTTAACCGTATTCTTGAAAGCCAGAAATTGCTTCAAAAAATGGCAAAAGAAAATAAAATTGAAGATTTATTTCTGAAAATGATGAAAATCTTAATTCAGAAATTGATAAAATTTCAATAAATGATGTAAATATTCAAGATGATTTTATCGAAATTTCAAGTGAAACGCCTTTTATCTACAAAGAGTGCGGCTTGAACAACTTTCCAATCAATATGTATAAACAGAAACTTGCTAGGGCATTGTTTCTTGAAGAACAAAAGTTCGGTGAGCGATTAACACATGGTCATAAAGGAGAGTTTACTTCAAAAGAAGTAAAAAATGTGTTTAAGAATTTGGGTAATCCTCGTTATATTTTTAATTCAAAAAATAACATGACAAATCCAAATGATTATTATTTGATTGGAGTGTTTGATGAATTAGATACAAACAAAGAACCAATGGTTATTAGTCTTCACTTTAACAAAAACCGTAAAGAAGTTGAAGCCAATTGGATAACTTCCATTTATGGAAAAAGAAAAAATGTGCTTGTAAATGACTGGACTCAAAAAGGTTATTTAGTTTATATGAATGACCTTGAAATGGAAAAAGCACCTGCTGAAGTGGTTACGCTCCAAATGCGAGTTAGCAAATCAGCAAGTGCTTACATAGATAATGTAATGTTAAAATCTAAATTAGTCAATGATTTAGATATTGCTTTTTTTGTTCAGGATAATCAAACTTACGGCTTTGCCCACAACGGTAAAATTTACCTCAACCCAGACACTCTTGGAACTGAAGTCGCTGTACATGAATACACACACCTTTGGGATAATCTTATTCAAAAAGACAATCCGGAACTTTGGAACAAAGGCCTGGAGATTTTCAAGGGAACTTCCATCTGGAATGAAGTTGTAAATGATGAACACTATGCAGACATCAAAGAAGACGAAAACCTTGTTTTAAGCGAGTGTCATGCCCTTATCACAGGAAAAGTTGCAAAAGCTGCATTAAGGAAAATCGCTGAAGTTGATGGAACTGAAAAACAGGCTGACATGATTGACTGGGATAAAGAAACGATTAACTTTATCTTTGAAAACTATCGTGATGTTTTTGCAAAGAATGGTTTTGAAACAGTAGCAGAATTTGCAGCTGCTTCGATGAAGGAGTTATTTATGCCAACTAATGAAAGAAGAGTAAATCCGATAGACCCTATTCAAGAGATGCTTGAAAAGGCTTCTGGAATTAAGGTAAGCCCTAAAATAGCAGATGAGATTTTCAGTCGCTTCCAAGAAAATGGCTTAGACTTGCGAATAAAAAATAAAGACACTTTTGATGTTTATGATGAAATTAACGACAAAATCACAACAATTGGTATTCAAGAGGCTGTTAAACAAGTAATTTCGTGGGATGACAAAGAACTTTTACTTTGGCATGAACAAGCAGCAGACGATAAAATTATCGAAGAAATCAAGAACAACATTGCAGACCTCGAAAACCTTGACGAGCAAATTACTCACACAAAAAAGCTTAATACTCTTGATTTTCAAAATATTTCAGATGTAGAAATCATTCAAGAGTTTCTTTCAGATGAAGGATTTAAATCTGACTTTAATGAGGCACAGGCTCTCCTTGCTTTTGCAACAAACTTTAATGACGGGACATCTCAATATGCCGTAAATAATAATTCTCAACTTTATTTTAAGACAAAAAATGACGATTACGGCTGGATGTTCATTCCGCAAGATGACCACGCCTATGGAGCTGAGTTAGTTGATGATGCTTTTGTTCATGCAATTACTTTGCTTGAAAGTGACCAGTCTGATTACATAAAGTCATTTAAGTCCTTTGTAGAAAAAAATGAGAATTTAATAAAATCACCAGATTTAATAAAACCCCTAGATGAATCATACAAACAGTTTATCGAAAAACTGGAGGAATTAAGCATGGAGAAAAATATGGAAAAAAATATGCTGTCATTCATTGATGACGAAGAAAAAATGCGGGATTTTGCGAAAATTTCTAGGGAAGATTTCCTTTCGTCATATTCGTATCTATCAGAAGAAGAATACGATGCCACTGCAATGGATTTCAATAATTTAAAGCAGAGTGCCGTTCAGAGTCTCTTTTCTGATACCATAAAGACCGTAGAAGATGTAAACAAAGTTTATGACAATAACCTTGATTTTATCGAAAGTAATGTTTCATTCAAAGAAAGCAATCCTGAATACAATGAGATTGATGAAATCGAAAAATGGAAAAACGGTGAGCTGTTTATTCCTGTAGCGGACAGCAGCGGAAACTTTACGAATGACATGGAAGCGAATACTCTTGCTGATTATAACCAGTATTCAGGTAAAAACTTCAAGTCTTATTCAGAACTGATTGAATATCAGGCGAACCTAAAAGCAAAGCTCCTTGATAGTGCAATCGAAAACAGCATTACAGAATACCTTAGAAGGGAATATGCTGAAACTTCTCCAAACAGCGGAACATTCGAGGTTACTGTTGAAAACCAGTCTTATCCGATTGATGAAGATGAGCTGAATATCATTGCAAACAAAGACGGTAAAAATAATTGGAACTGGGCAGGAGACCGTCTTGATTATGTGGTTGACAGACGGTTTGAAGAAGATATTGAACAGAAAGAGAATGACATAGTTGCAGAGGTAGTTGAATACATAGCCGCCCAGACAGACGGAAATCTTGTATTAAAGGAATCCGATTTACGGGATTTCCTCATTGCAGATGAGAAAATACAAATCTATGCACCAAAAGAGGAATTCCTTGCAATCCAGCCGGAATCTGTAAAACAGACTCTAATGGAAGCCGGAATAGCAAAAGAAGAACTTTACAACAATGTTGAGACAATGACTGTATCTGAAAAAGCAAGAAACGAAATGCTTTCTGCAAGTTTTGCAGGAAGCGGAGGACTTACCCAGAAAGCGTTTGCAGACAGCGGAATTGAAATTGACCTTGCAACCGCAAATGCACTTGAAAACTGCTTTTCACAGATTGAAGCAATGACAAAATATACAGCAGACGGCCATGACCTTTTCCATAAGGGCAACGGCCTAGACACAATCAGCGAACAGTCGATTGAGTACTCGGAGGAAGATAAAGCGTGGTTTGTCCATGAAAAGAACTGGCTTGCTCTTTCTGCTGTAAAAGGAGAAGAAGCTGAGCCGGAAGATTATATGGAAAAAGCAGACAGGGTAGGAGACAGAAACTGGGCAATCAACTGTGAGGAACTTGTAAAATATGTCTATCAGGAAATCAAAGAAGACGGCGAAATGGAAAAAGAATTTCCTGACACATTCAGGAAACTGGAAAATCTTAATGAATATCTTGAGTCCTTAACAGAAGCCAAGGAACTCATTTCTGATTTCTGTTTTGATGAATATATGTCCACGCCGACCTTTGATGACCTGAAAGATGTGGGGCTTGCCTATACGACATTTGAAGACCCATATACTCATGAGGAATATGAGGTACAGACAAGCGCAGACCTTGTAAACAGCAAGATTACCACAAAAATCAATGACAAGATTGCAGATGTGTCTGAATACAATAACTTGAAAGAGATGGTTGTAGATAGCTTAAACAACCTAGATTTTGACAGTCTTGTTTATGTTCCAGCTTCAAAGATTGATGTGCTTCTTAAAGAAGAAAGAGAAGATATTGAAAAAAATCTTCTTGAAAAAGCAAGCCAAATTATTTCAGAAACCTTTAATGAGCCTTCCCTTGCAAAAAGGGCAAAACTTTATATTCCGTCTGACTATGGCTATGAAGCAGACAATAAGATTCATATCCTCGTTGAATTTGATAACAAAGCAGAGCGTGAAGATGACCTTTTCAATGCACTTGCAGAAAGGCATCTTGTTCTTGCAAATGGCAAAGAAGTTGATTTTAATCCTATAAAGCCTGAAAAATCCGGAACGATTGAACAGTATCTTGATATGCTCAATAAAACAAGAGAGGAAAATAAAAACCGGCAAAAAAGAAAAGAAGATTATCTTTCAAGAGTAAAAGTTACATCAGAAAACTTTAGAGAAGTGTTTAATGAAGTCATAAAAACACCCCGTTTTAAGGATAAGCCTTTGGAAGCCGCTGGCTGGTGTTTTTCTAAGGTGTCAAAGGAAAATAAGGCAGAAGTAGGTAAATGGCTTTCTGACTTAGGCTGTGGCACAAAAAAAGATTCGGAAAAACTCTTCAACAAGTGGAACAGGGAAAATAATCCCAGACCAAATGTTACAAAATCAAAATCCAATGAAAAAGACGACTGGTCTATCTCTGACTAAAAGGAAGGTGAGATATGGAAAATCAAAAAGCATTTATTGCGACAACAAATTATATCAGGAAAGTAAAACTTCCGTTCGGAGTAGGTGTTATCACTTCATTCACAGAAGAAGATGCAATGAACCTTACAATCCGCAGAAGACATCTTGAAACACGAAACGAATGGTTTGACATTGAAATTCCAGACCGTAACACTTTTTTAAATTTAGATAACTTACTTGAAGAAAACCCACAGGAATGCCTCAATTCACTTTTTTCAACAAAAGCTCTCTCTTTCTTGTTCTATGATGAAGGACAGAAACTGTTTAAGCAGATGCCCGAACTAATTGAAAGTAAGACATCTGTACAGGAAGAAAAAAACATTCTTGCTCAAAAAGAACTTAAAAACTTTTACGATTCAAAAGCTGAAGAACTACGAAAACTGGTAAGTACATGTTCCCTGATACAATTCATAACAGAGAAAGCCAGGGGAAATGATATGGCAATTACATCCAGTTTCCTTTCAATGATAGGAATCAATGGAATCATTTACAGCGAAGATGACAACGAAAGAGCCTTAATATTTGATGCCAAAAATCAAATTATCATCAAAAATTTAAATTCAAAGGTTTTAGAAAACTCAAGATTTACAGACAGGTAAGGTAAAATAAATGACACAGAACGAAAATAATATAGCCGTTACTTCCGAAGAAATTGCGGAAGAAAGAAAACTCATGGAACGTAAGCTCCAGCAGGTAAAGGCAGAACTTGAACGTAACCTAAACGACCCGAACGGAGATTTCTATGAGCGTGAAAACAATGAGATACGAGAATATATAAAGACGCTTGAGAACGTAACGGATGAAGACCTAGAAAATCAAGTACTTTGGAAGCGAGAGCAACAAAAAAAGCAGGAAGAAAGCTACAAAAATGTGGTGAAAATGATGAATAAAGAAGCGGAAGAAAAGGCGACTCCCAAGTCAGGCGAAATGTTCTCTTATGACGACACTCATCCTATTTTCACCCTGACAAACAAAACGACAGGAAGGCAAACTTCAATCCAAACGACCGACCCCGACCCTTATCTTAACAGAATTGTAAAGGATTTTGCAAAACTCCATACGGTGAGAGCAGCCGATGAGGTTATAGAAAAAATAAGAAACTCTGGATTTGACTTACTTTCTAGCGGAAGCCGAATAATCATCTACAATGATGACGTTTTCTATGATTTTGACAAAAACGCAAACTCTAGCAGTTGGAATTATGAAACACAAAAATTTGAATATGATATTGACCCAAGAAATCTGAATGAGTGGGATTTTAAAGATTATGTGTCCCAAGGATTGAAAATCACAAAACGCATGAAAGAATTTGAAAAAATAGAAAATAAGGAAACTAAAGAAACCGATGACCCATTGTCGCATGTAAAATTTTATGTGACAGAGTACGCTGAGTTTCCGACATATAATGATACTGAAAACATGAGCCTGTCCGAAGCTGTAGAATTTATGAGACAGAAAAATCATAAAAAAAATCCTAATAAAACAATGTTCAATACACAGACAGTCTTTACAATCGGCATTGAGATAGATGGCGAGCGTTATTCCAATGACGGAGCATCGTTTGACCCGCTTTCTGGTGAATTTGATTCTTTTATGTATGAGGAAAATTCTCTTTTTCGCAAATATGGCGGATATGCATTGAATGCACTTGCAGAAGAAATCGAGAAGCAGAATAAAGAGCTTCCAGAAAACAAAAAAATGCCTTGCAGATTTAATAGGACAGATTTTGGACTGGAAGATGATGGAATAAAACGCATTGAAGCAAAAAACGGCATCTATGATAACACTCCTTTTGCAGGACTTACAAAAGACGAAGTAGGTGAAATATGTCATGGTCTCTGGGAAGCCGAAGATAAAGGACTCCTTGATTATGATGAGAAAATAAATCACAGTGGTCGTTATCCTAAATATCCGGGTGATGAATTTGTGACAGAATATCTTCTGCAAAATCAAGCTAATTATAATTTTTCAGAATTGAAAGACTATTTTTTAGAGAAAAATGATATAAATCTTGCAGTAAGCGGTGAAAAGTATGCTTCTAAATATGATTCTTTCCTTACAGAAAGATTACAGGCAGAAGAACTTCGCTATAAAGAAATCAGAGGTGCTGCAAAGGATATGGCGCTTGCAAAAGAAGCAAAAGAACTAAAATGGGAATCTGTTGCTCTATATTCTGTGCAAGACCCAAAAACAAAAATATATCATGCTGTTTATAGTAAAGATGAAAGCTTTGCAAATTTAGGCGAAGGTGAAAACCGTATGCAGTATCATCATTATCTTACTGGATTGAATGATAAAGGTGAAGAATTATACAATGTTAAAGCCCCAAATGGCATTGAATTAAACCAAAATGGCTTAACTGCAAAAGAAATTGATAAACTTGTGCAAAATGATTTCGAGAAATATCAGATAACACATTCAAAAGAATTTATTTCAAAATTTGGTGATTGGGAAAAAGCAAACAGATTGGAAAAACTTCGTAACACTGAATCAGTTGAAAAAAATGGAAAAATAATCTTGAATGGTTCTGATATTACGAATATGGTTGAAAGCCTTATTGAAAATGAAGACAGAAAAGGTCTTCAATCGATTGAAAAAGAAATTGGAAAAACCGTTTTAGGAAGTTATATCAATCCTGATACAAATCTATCTATTAATGTCTCTAACAGGAATGTAACTGAAATTTCAAATCATCACTACTTGTTTAAGGAACATATTCAATCAGTGGCTTATATTCCTGAAATCATTGAAAAAGCCATATTCATTGATGAAATTGAAAATGAAGATAAACAGAAGCATCCAAATATCGAAAAATACCTCTATTTCGGAACTGGATTGAAAATTGATGGTGCAGATTATACTTGTAAATCTGTAATCGGCATGGATAGCAGTAAAAACTGCTATTACGACCAGAGTCTTTCAACTATTGAAAAAGGTAAACTTATTGATTATATCCTTGAAAATAAAAAAGCCGGTAACTTGTCGCCGTTAATAACACAGCGGGAAACCGACCTTGAAGGCAACACTGTACCCTATGTTTATTATGATAAACGTCTTCTAAATATCTGTCAAGTTCCGCAGCTTGAATATCTGGAAAAAATAAATGATAAATGGTACCCGACAGATGAAGCTATTGAACTTGTAAAACAAGACGTTCTTAAAATTGAAAGAAAAGGACAAGAATATTTGTTGATTGATAATCGTCTTTCCTCTAGGCAGGTAAATGAAAATGTTCTTTTCAGAATAGTCGCTGACAAGGCTCAGGAAGCGGAGCTTAGAGAACATCTTTCAATGAACGGCTATGACATAAAATGGAATGACAGAAAAGAAAACGAAGATGTTATAGAATTCAGCACAGATATTGATTCTGAAAGCTATGTGGCTACGATTCTTAAAGACAGGGAAATAGACTTCATGACAAAACAAATAATCGAAACCTCTCCAGTAACCCTTGAAGAAATACTGGACGTTATGGAAATGCGGCCGGATGTTCAGCCAAACGGAAAGATTATGGTCTTTGACCGGCAGCGTGGGGAATACATCGACAACAGAAGCCTCTTGCCGGACTATGATGAAGACAACTGGACATTTGACAGTGCAGCAGAAATCTTTGAACGCCTTGATATTTACATCAACGACTATTATGTCCACGACATGGAAGAACAGCTTAAAGAGGGCGGCGTAACACTCAGAGGCGATGAGACACTGGAAGACCTGTGTGCTTACGCAAAAGAACAGCTGGAGGCAGGTATTACAACAGTTTCACAGGGAGAACTGAATCTTGCAATGGGAATTGTGCATCCAGAAACCGTAATCATGCCGGAAATTGAAAGAAATATACTCGAAAATCAAAAAGAAACTGGTAATAATGTTGAAGCAATTTCTGAATCTCCGTACGACCGTGTAACAAAAGAGTACAGTGAAAAATACAAAGACTTCTACGATACATACGACAAAATGAAAGAAGCCTTTATTGAAAATGAAAGCCGTTATATTGGTGACGCAAGAATCCGAAGCAGTTTTATACAGGCTCACGATGAACTTGTAAAGCTCCAGATTCAGGAATTAAACGATATTATCAAGGAATCTGCAAATCTTGAAGAAGCAAAAGAAAATACAATCCGATATTTTAACTTCAATGGTAATGACGGTCTTACAATGAACAACCTTTATCTTGCAACAAAAATCGGCTTTTATAATCAAGGCAGGTTCAATACTTCAGCAGAGAAAATGCGTGAATATATTGAAAACAAATTTAATGAAAGCCATACGCAAGAAACTGAAAACGCTTTAGAACTTTCATGGGAAGACCTTAAAAAAGCAGTAGATGGAACAAAAACTTTCAGAGGCGGTTTTGACAGCATTCGTGAAGAAATTAACACTGATTATCCAGAGTGGTCAGAAAGGCAAGTAAAGGAAGAAACCGTTTTCCGACTGCTTGATGAAAGCCTTGAGGATAAAGGTTTGCGTGAGCTTTACGATAAAATTACTGATAATAAAATAGCTGCTGAAAGTTTCAGCGTAACAGACATAATGGCAATTCGTGATGATTTTCTTGAAGATATATCTGCAAAAATCGTTAATGGCTCAATCAAAGACCTTAATCAGGCACAAGACAATTTCAATGGACTTTTTGAAAAAAACAAATTCTGTCAGGAGCTTGTTTCCAATGGCTTCATAAATAATAAGGAACTTACTTCAAAAGACCTTGAAAATGCAAGAGTTTTGCTTACAAAAGAGCAATATCAGGTTGTTCTAAAATATACACAGGGAGAGGAAGCAGAACATTTTAAGGGCATAATCAAAAACATATCTGCAAAAGCAGAAGAAATAAAAGGAAAGTATGAACTACTTGGAGAAAACGAAAAACATCCACTTGCCTTTAAGTATACCCTGGGTAGCTCTTCTTTCTATGTTTCAGAATGGGACGGTAAGGATGAGCTGTTCGGCTATACTGTTCTAAACGGTGATACGCAGATGTCAGAATGGGGCTATACAAGCCTTGAAGAACTTAAAAATGCCGGTGGCAAGGATAGAAACGGATTTCCTGTACTTCCTGAAATGACTTTTTATGGTCTTGAAGATACAATAGAAAAACAGGTTTCCGTGGATTATCCAAGCCTTTCAGAAAAAATGGGATTTGCACCAGAGAAAAACCATAACGAAGAACTTGTTTCCGAGTTTGGAAAAGAAATGTTTGAAACATTGAAAAACCGAAAACTTGAACCGAATGCCTACAACATCTGCTGTGCGGCACAGTTTGTATTGCGTACTATGGATTCGTCAGAACGAAAAGAAGTTTTTTCTATAATGGAAAAATGCGGTTGCCAAGGTAAAAATGGAAAAGAGAATACAGAAGATTTCCTTACGAAATGTGTTATGGCAGAAAACAATACGGCTATTTCTGTATCTGTCAGGAAACATTTATATGAGGAAATAAACAAGGCCTGTGATAATAAAAAATCAAATCCAGGTAAAAAAATACAAAATCCAAACAATGATTATGGAATGGAGATTTAACTATTTACAGAAAGTTGTAAATGAGTATAATATATATGAGGTTACAAATGAACACAAATACAATTTTTGAAAATGAAAATATCACCATAAGAAGAAATGTAGAAAAACATGGTATTGAGGTCATGTTCCCTTCACGCCCAAGTGAATTTGAAAGGCAGCTTCTAAAAGATTCAGGATTTAGGTGGTCAAATCCCCAAAAATTGTGGTGGGCAAGGGAAAGTGGCATCACCGAAAAATATATCGAAAACGAAATACAACGCCAGAACGGACTGGAAAAAATAAAGGACTGGGAAGAATTTCAATCTGAAGCAAAAGAAAATATCGAAATACAGCAGTCAGACATTTTCTCCCCGGAATCCTTCCTTGCAGGATTCAATCAGGATGCTCAAAAAATGTTTGACAACAATCCGCTTGCAGGCTATAATGTAAATACAGTTAATACAACTAATATACAACACAATGTAAAGGAGGAACTTACAGATGAAAGCAATGAAACCAGTGGCAGTCAGGGCGGTGAAAGTAAAGAGCCTTCTGGGAATGTCGGACGAGGAAGTTCAGAAATCAATGCTGGACAACTCGAAAACAGGGGCAATTCCGAAATGGGAGGAGATTCCAGAAGCGGACACGGCGGAGCTAGATACGGAGACAATATTCGAGAGTACGAGACCGGACGAAATAGTGCTTCACCTGCATCAGACAACGATTCCATTTCCAATGGACAAATTCCCGGAAGTATTGAACGTAATGACAGCGAAACAGGTTCTGGACTACACATGGAGCGTATGCCTTCGGGAGAAGTGGACACCAAATTATCCGAACCTGATGGCAGTGATGAACCATCTGGACATGGAAATGAGCGGAGAAATGGATTAAATCTATCAGAAGTAAAGTCTGTTTCTAAAAAACTCTCTAAATCAGAATCTCGTGATATTAGAAAAGAAATAAAGGAGCTGCTGCTTTCTTACACTGATGAAGAAATAAAATCTAATCCAGAATGGATGAACCTTCTATCCAAGTATGAGGGCGGTGGCGGACTAAAGGAACAAGATGCCACAAGTGCAGAAAGCCTTAATGCCTTTTATACTCCAAGAAATGTAGTAGAAGCTGTATGGAAACTTACAGATGCCTATGCACCAAACGCTAAAACTGTTCTTGAACCTTCAAGCGGTATCGGTCGTTTTGCTGAAAACAGACCAAGTAACAAATTTACCTTACGAGAACTAGATGAAACATCTGCAAGAATCGCAAAAATCCTTCACCCGGATGCAGAGGTAATTCAGGGAGCTTTTCAGGCACAGTTCTTTGACAGTGAAGGTGTTGTCAAAAATAAGAACTATGAAATGCCAAAATATGACCTTGTTATCGGTAATCCGCCTTATGGTGAATATACAGGAGAATGGAAAGGAAAGGGCGAAGGTAAAGAATTCAACCGTTATGAAGAATACTTCATTGCAAAAGGTCTTGATTCGCTTAAAGATGAGAATTCCGTAATGGCCTTTGTCGTTCCGAGCGGATTCCTTAATTCTAGCAATGATAAGATTAAAAAACTAATCGCAGAAAAAGGTGAATTGATTGACGCTTACCGTTTGCCGGAAGGAACTTTCCCTACAACGAAAGTTGGTACTGATATTATCATCATGAGGAACTGGGAAAAACGGTATAAAAATATAATCGAACAGAATAAAAATGCACCAGAGAATTTAAGAAATAATCCTGAAGAACAATTGCAAAGAACAAAAGAAAATATGGCAGGTGTTCTTTCTAACAACGATTATTTTGATTTTCACACAGATAAGGTTCTTGGCCAGGTAAAAACTCGCACAAATCGTTTTGGCAAAGAAGAAGAATATGTCACTGTTCACGAAGGACTTGCTGTACAGGACGAACTTGATAAACTGAATAATCTCAACAGCTTTTCGTTGAACGAATATAACTTGAAAGAAGTTAATGAGGAGAAAGCAGAAATTAAAACACAGGAAAAGACTGCTGGTAAGACAGAAATAAAGCATGAGACACCGCAGCCTAAAGAAAAATCTCACATAGAAAATGCTCTGGAAAAATATCTCAATCCTGAAACGGATATTTCCACAGATGTAAATGTAAGAAATCTTCTGGGAATTAAAGGTGATTTTGAGGTAAAAGATTTTAACACATGGAATGACAGAACATGGCGGGCAACATCCGGAAAATGGGACTGGACACCACATTTTGACATTGATACAAAACAGGTGCTTATTACAACAGAAGTTGAGAATGAAAGAACAGATGAATCAGAAACAAAATTATATGCAGTTTTGTATCCTGATGGAAGTGTAAAAAAACTTTATGATGAATATTGCGATGAATTTGCCGCCTTGAAACTTACAAAGGCAAAGCAGCAGAGACTTGATGACATCATCGACCATTTCAATTTCAACTGGCAGCCTGTTATGGACGGCTACCTCGGAATGAAAGACAACACCGCTTATTTTGCAACATTACAGCGAGGTGTTTCAAATGAAATATCTGAATCACGCTATTCAAGTTGGCGTGACGACCTCAAAGTATTCAGTTCAGAAACATTAAAAGAAATAAAAACAAGAAATCCAGTAAATGCTGTTCTTGCAGACAACAACTACAGCGAAAACGATTATGACACATCAAACAGAAGGGAAGATGATTATTCTGAAATACCCGTATTTGCAAAGTTGCAGACCCTGTTTCCTGAAAACGGAAAGGTAAACCTCTCAAATATTGACGATGACAATGCCATGTCGCATCTTGCAGGAGATGAGGTCGAAATTCCTGTACAAAAAAGTTTCCAGGATTTTGGTGGCTGGGGCGGTTCTGATTCTGATGATAGGTGGGAAAAATATCTTGAATACGGCAGGAAGCGTGATGAAAAGATTGAGGAAAGATGGAATGCCGCATTAAATGAAGTTGTAAAGGCAAGCGGCTGCTCAACAAAAGAGGAATACTTCAAGAGAGCGGAAGCTTTGGTTAAAGAACGTGAGCAGAAAAAACAGGCGCTCCTTGAGGAAAAAACAAAAATCAGGCAGCAGGAAGAGGATGCTGACATAATCCTTGATGAAGTTCTACATCACCCGCTTGAAGCCGGAACTAAAGAATACTCTGTTGCTGGTTCTACGATTCTCTATTCTCAGAACAAAGATGACCATGCAGCTGTCGATGTCATCATTGACGGCAGCAAGTGCATTACTTTAAATGAAAATGCAAGGACAATTACAACCTACAACAATTATTTTGTAACTCCAAAGTTCATAAAAAACATTCACTCAGTGTGGGGCGGCGAAGCACCTTCCGTTTCAGACATTCATATTGAAGATGTAAAACTTTCATTAAATAAAATGCTTGAGGAAAAACATTTCTCTCAAAAATCTGTAGATGAAGGTACAGACATTGCAAATGCTCTCTTGAGCATGGACAAGTCATTGAGTGAAACAAAAATTAACTCAAATCAAATATCATATTCTGTAAAGAAGAGCGGCACAATTCAGAAACTTTTTCTTGAAAAAGCAAATTATCCTCTTTTGGAATTTGACAACAGGACAAACATTCTTAAATTCTATCAGGACAGCTATGAAAAAGGATTCGGCTTTATAAGCGGAGTTGAAGATGTCTTTAGAAAACACTATGAGACGCTTTCCGTAGTCAAAGACATTACAATCAACGGAAGCCGTTATATTGATGTTGACGGTAACACAATAGAAGCACCAGCAAAATCACAGCGTTACACTCCAGAAAAAGAAAGCATCATGGATAACTCTGATTTTGCAAATAAATACGGCAAAAATTGGAATGAAGATGAAAGAACTTTCTGGGCTGCAACAGATTACAAGGGATATGTAGACCTTTCAAAACTTACGGCAGAAGAAAGAAGGATTCTCGAAAACAGTCCCAACTACTGTATAAACCCTTATTTTGCAGCTGACGGAACTCTTGTTGGCGGAGACCGCTATATTCATAAAGAATTATACGCTTCCGGAAATATCTATGAGAAATTAGACCTCATTGAAAATCTTCACAATAAATCCGACATGGCAGAAAAAATCTATCAGAAAAACAAGGCGATTCTTGAAGAAGCTCTTCCTGTGCCATTGAAATTGAATGAGCTTGAGCTTTCTGTAAACTCACCTTTTATTAGAAGCTTTACACTTAATGGAGAGGCAATTACAGAAAGGTTTATCAAATGGGCAACAGGCTATGATTTGGAAGACAGCCAGAACGACAGGGAACAGATTTCTGATTATTCATCAGCTGGCATTAACAGGGATGATATTCCACCGACAATTTCATGGGAAGATGTTACCAATTATATAGACGGAATTGCACTTCCTGCCATAAGAGATGACAGCCTTGACGAAAAAGAAAAGGCTCAAATCAGAAACCGTAAGACAAATGACCGGCAGGAAACCGCTGAAAAACTTTTTACACGCTATATTAAAACAGTCCTTACAGAAGATGAGGGGGAAGCCCTTGCAGATGCCTACAACAGACAGTTTAACGGTACTCGTGAACCTGATTATGCAAAACTTCCTCTCTTTATAGACGGCATGAATTCATACAGAAAGGGAAGCCATTTCCACCTGTATGACCAGCAGATTAAAGGCATTTCTTTCTTGTGCAACAAGGGTAACGGAATCCTTGCCTATGATGTAGGTGTGGGTAAAACAGCGGCTGGTATCACTGCGACTGTCCAGCAGATACAAAGCGGAAGGTGCAAAAGACCTTTGATTATCGTTCCAAAATCTGTAATCGGGAAATGGGAAAGCGACATTCACGAGCTTTTTCCGGATATTCCAGTAAACAACCTTGGGAACTTCTCACGCAGCTCAACAGGTGCTTTTTACAATAAGGCGAACCACGGCTTGAACATTCCATCAGGCTCAATAACACTGGTCACAAAAGAGGCATTGAACAATCTTCACTGGAATAAAGCAACAGTTGATACATATTTGTTTAATGACTATGCAGACCTGCTTGGACTTACAGAAAAACTGTACGATGAAAATCCAAAAGTAAGGGCTGAGGCAAAAGAAAAGATATATGAGGAAGCCTCTGGAAAGGTAAGGGATGAAAATTATATTGAATGGGAAAATACTGGTTTTGACCATGTTACCGTAGATGAAGCCCACGCATACAAAAAACTTGAAAGAAAACCACGAGCCAGCAAGGGGGAGAACGGTAAAGAAAGAATCAGTGAATTCAATAGAATAGTTGGTTCTGGCGAGCCGTCTGGAATTGCAAAAAAAATGTTCAATGTAACTCAGATTATCCAGCAGCAGAACGAAAACCGCAATGTTTTCATGCTTACTGCAACACCGTTTACAAACTCACCACTGGAAGTCTATTCAATGCTTGTTTATGTTGCACGAAAAGAAATGGAAACCCGTGGAATTAAAAATCTCAATGATTTCTGCTCTCAGTATGCAAAAACCCGCTTTGAGCGTGTTGTAAAGCCAAACGGCAGCGTTGAAATGGCAACGGTCATGAAAGAGTGGGGCGACCTGCACGGCTTGCAGAATATCCTGAAGCAGTACATAGACAAGGTTGACGGAGAGGAAGCCGGAATAATCCGCCCTGAAAAGAAAACTCTCAAGGTAAACCTTGAAGCAACAGAATTGCAGAAGCAGATTTTTGAATTTGCAATCAATGAAGTTATGACATACAGACCTGACAAAAATGCAGGAGAGAAAGGTGCTCCTGTCCTTGAGGCTATGAACATGATGAGGACAGCCTGTCTTTCTCCGGCACTTCTAAAGCAGGAAAAACTTATAAATCCAAATACGAAAGAGCCGTTGGATATACAAGTGCCGCCTATTGAACAGATTGTTGAATGCTCTCCAAAATTGAAGCTTGTCTGTGATACCGTTGTCTCCAACTGGAAAAAGCATCAGGACTGCGGACAGATTATCTATATGCCGGAAGGAACAGATGCTTATCCTTATGTAATTGACTACATGGTAAAGCAGGGAATCCCTCGTGAAGTATTCGCTTCCATTGACGGACAGTCTGCAAAAATCGGCGGTAAGAATGTAAAAATCGGCAAGGATGATGAAATAGATGATGTACGAGCAAAAGTCGCAGAAGCATTTAATGACAAGAACAATCCTTGCAAAATCCTCATTGGTTCTGCTGCAATCAGCGAGGGAATGGATCTGAACGGTAACTCTGTAGCTCTCTATAACACGATGATGGGCTGGAATCCTACCGAATGTATTCAGGTTGAGGGCAGAATCTGGAGACAGGGTAATCAGCAGGGGCATGTGCATATAGTTTATCCGCTTATTTATGACTCTATTGATTCACTTCTTTTCCAAAAGCATGACGAAAAAGAAAGCCGTATCGACCAGCTTTTCAAGTACAAGGGTAATGCACTTAATGTCGCAGACCTTGACCCGGAAAAACTTAAATATGAGTTTATAAAAGACCCTGCGGTAAGGGCAAAGATGCAGATAGATGATGTTGCGGCCGTCTTGAAAAATGAGCTTTTAATGCTTGATTCCCGGCTTGCTGATTATGACAGTCTTGTTGAATCTAAAATCAGGTTTACAGAAAAACTCTCTGAAAAGGAATCTGCAAAACAAAACTACATTGATAATCATGCAAAATCTATTGCAGACGGCAATCCTAACAGAAGCGAAGAGGAGCAGAAGGCAGGTCTTGAACGCTTTGATAAGTCTATAAATGACCTGAAGAAACAGATTGAAAATATCCGCAGAAAGTATGCTGAAATGGGCATTGAGAACGATTCAGACAGAACTGAATATATCAATAAAATCAATGCAGAAAAGCATAAGAAGCAGGAAGAATTAGACAAGCTCTATGGGGAGGATAATTTCCAAAAAGTTGTAAATAGCGTTAAAAAGGACATCACGGACGAAAAAACTCGTGAATTTGAGAACGCCCTGCTGAATCCTCTTGATAAGACAATTCAGGAAGACATGCTTCCTTTCCATGTGGTTGAAAGAAGCGTAAAAGAAGCCCGCTATAAAGAAGCAATGAAAAAGGCGGAAAACAACGAGCTTGAGCAGAACGCCCTGACCGAGCAGTTCAACGAATATCTTTCTGAATATGAAAAGAAGTGGGGTAGTGGAGCAAGAGAAGAGCGTTTGCAAAGTGATTCTGCATCCGTTGAGAAAAAAACAAGTTCACCGGCCACTGATTATCCATTTACGAAAAACCCGAAAATGGACAATCCGATTGCAGATAAATCAAATTCAGAAAGCGAGAATGTAATTCATGTAATCAGCCATGAGATTGAGGTGTATGACTCCAAAAGAAATGAAGAAGCCCAGAATATGGGAATGCTTTTTGCGGAAGAGCCGGAAAACATTACGAATCTTCTAAAAAACTCCCATGTAGACTGGAATCATCCAACCTGTGAGAACTTCTCTGAAAATCTTTATGAGGCATTCAGATTTAACAGAAAAGACATTTCCCATGAAGCGGTGGTAAAGGTCGCCGGAAATCTGCTTGCAAAAATGCAGAAAGAGGAAAAAGAGAAATTCATAAAACTTACTTCGCAAATGAACATAAAAGGAGAAAAGAAAACCAATGAATTCTTAATGAAGATTGCAAAAGGCGAGCTTAAATTGCAACCAAACAAAAAGCCGCCCGTAGTCCAGAAAAATCAGGAAGAACCTGAATATGATATTTTCTAAAGAGGAGGTATGAGATGCTAACGCTTGATATAAATAAAAACAACTATTCAATAAAAGGCTCGGCGGACGGAGCAAAAAAACTAAAAGCTGCCTTGCTGGAAATGAATGAAACTCTTTTGGAATTGTATGAGAAAAATGACAAGAGAGAAAAAATGGGACTGAAGCCGCTCCCGTTGTCATTTATAATAAAAGATGAATTCGGAGTCGATTTAATCAAGGTTGGAGAAGCGTCAACATTAGATGAAATCAGAACCGAGAAGCAAAAATGGCAGAAAAACGTTCCTTACTCAATCAAAGAAAATGAAATCTTACGGGGAATGGATGAAGTAGGAAATTCAAATAAGAACCAATACGAATTTAATGATGAATTACGAGCCAAACTGAATAAAAATATCTTTGTAAAAGACGCTAAACTTACTCCTGGCGAAAGTGCAATATTGGATTTTTTTGGTAATTCAAAAGGAATGTTTGACTCCATAAATTTCAAAGAAAAGATTTCAAGAAATCTTATTAAACAGCTTATTGATAACGAAAGCCCTGAGACAAACGAGCCGCCAAAATCTTTTCCTCATTTATTTGATAACATTTTAAATGTAAACAGGGTTTTTAAGAATAATCCAAATCGTAAAGAATATATCGAACAGGCAAGAAGCTACATCAATATAAGTTATAAGCATCTGATTCCTGAAAAATACAAGGACATTTTTTCAGAGCGTTATGGACTTGAAAAATTGATACAGGCGGCAGAAATCAAAAAAGAATTTAAAGAGCCTGACGTAAATCAAAAGGATTTTTTAAACAAAATTTCTTATGCAATGAATGAAGAAATTAAGAATCTTAATATGGGAATGAATGATTCAGCCGTGTTAATTGCCACAAAAAACATGATGAAAAAACTCAACCAGGAACAGAGAGAAAAATTTATAGACATAATGAATGAAAAGAATGTTTCTTCCGTAGATAAGGGGCTGTCGTTTCTTACAAAGCTGATAGAAGGACAGAATAAAGAAGCCGGGGCAAAAAATAAACCTAGCTTAAAAAACTCAAAAAATATTGAAAAAGACGATGACAGAATAGAGGTATAACAATGAAGGCAATAGAAGAGTTCTCATATTATAAATGGCTTGAAGATGTAATCAGGGACAGAAAAAAATCCGAGCTTTATCTTACTGATATAAATCAGGACGAAAAAGACATTGAGATTATGCTTCTGGCAGAACAGATTATAAAGAAAAATCCAAAGGTTCTTGATGACATTATCGCAGGTACTGTTGACGCAACACAGAACAGGAACATATCTCAAAAAGATGTACTTGATTTTCTGGGAAAAACAGAAAAAGGTACAATCGTTACTTGGAAAGACAAAAACGGAAACGAGTATCTTTTTGTAAATGCAGGAAGAGGCTCGTTCAATAAAAAACGTATTCTCATTTTAGGCGAGGATTTTAAGGTTGATGACCTTAATACGCTGAAAAAAGCACTGGCACGGCAGGTGCTTCTGAAAGATATAAAGAAAGTCTATGAGGAAATTGCACGGAAACAGCAGACAGAAAAAAGAAACAAAGTTTATCTAAAAGATATGTTTTCTGAAAAAAACAAGATTGAGAACACCGCATCTAACTTCAAGAAAAACTTCAAGAAGATTGTGAAAGAATACAACGGTATTTCATCTATGGCAACAGTCGGCCTCATGGTCAAGACAATGAGCGGCAGCGAAAAAAAGAAATTAGCTCAATCTTTTACATCAATGGGTATAAAAGGAAAAAGTGCCTTGGAAACAACCTTAAACGCATGGCGGAACGAAGCCCTTAGCGAAATGCAGAACAAGTCTAGGAAACCAAAGATAAGGCATTCTATGGCTCAGGAACATGAAATGGGAATGTAACATGAATGAATTATATGTAAACGGCATACCTAATGTAAAGCAAGACTCACTCTGGACTCCTTTTGAAAACTATGTTCCAAGAAGCATTTTTGACATAGTGGGAAAGAAATGTGAACTTGCTTTGAATCCAACCACAACGAACTGGATAAATGCCTCCAACCTCATCAGCATCTATAACGACCCACGGTTTGAAACTGCAAGATACTTTATAATCAAAGATAATAAAATTACTGCTCATATTTCCATTACAAACGAGATACCCAATTCAACGAGCGTTTATCCTCATACCTGGATGCTGAACAGACTGCGGCTACAGCTTGAAAAAGAAAATTCATATTTGCTTTTTCAGCACAATCATCCGTCCGGATACCCATATCCCAGCGAAAACGATATTGGCGTAACAAAGTTTCTTAACGGTTATTTTATAGACAATCAAGAAAAACACCGCTTCCTGGGGCATATTATTACAGGAAATAACTGCTCTTCCTTCTATGACGGTAATAGTCGCAGCTGGAAAGGCATTCAGAATGAAAGTATTTGCAGATTGGATGATTTACAGATAAAACCTGTTTATGAAAACCTTGCCAATGTACATGGAAACCTTGCACTGCTTAAACTAAATGAATATGCCAGGCAAATATGCAACAACAAAATTGACATAAACAACTTTTCTGTCGGTTTTTATGTAAATGCGGCCGGATTCATCACTGGAATAAGCACCATAAACAACGGTGATTTCTGGAACAATCAGCACAAAATCACAGAAGAAATAAATGAAAACTCAAAGAAAGCCGGAGCCTCAACCTTGTATATGGTAGTTCCAAAAAACAATGCGCAGCTGTTTGAGCAGGTTGAAGATTTTTGTGCAAGGACAAAAAAAATTGCAAACGTCCTTATGCCTTCTGATGAAAAAATAATACAGCTTGCAGAAAACAAGCGCAGCAGCTCCATTTTTCATTCAGGCGAAAGTGTACCTCTGAAAGTATCAGACAGCAGAGAGCTAAGACCGCAGATAAGAAAGTTGCAGCAGCAAAAAAAGAATAATCAATATGATTATGAAATTGATAGATAAGGAGATTTTAAAATGAAAGAACTGAATCAGGACCAGCACATTCAGCTTTTACAGTTTATGAGCCTTATGCAGACTTGCAAGACAGAAGAAGAAATACAGGAGCTGAAGAACCAATATTACAATATTCCTCGTTTTTCTTTCCTTCAAGAATATGTTTCTGACAAAAATGAAGAACAAACTTTATCATCCTATAAAACAAATCTCATCTATGACATGGATAAATATCAGCAGGATTATAAGTTTGTTTATGGAGAAAATTTTCCTGCCTACAAAAAGGGAATAATGCCGAACAATAAAGCTGATTTCACCGTTATGAACTTGCTAGATGAAATAAGCCAGTGTGATGATATTGAGGCATATCAGAAACTTTTTAACGAAAATAAAAAATTTCCAAAAGCAGAAATTGAAGCCCTGTCTCCTAGTTATACAGGTGTTTATTATTCTGATAAGAATGATATAATCGGGCTACCTTCTTTTGTGATTAAAAATAATCCAGAAAATAATTTTAATACCAGAAAACAGCTTGTAGAGGCCGGATATTCTCCTTTTAACTTTCCCTCTGTAGAAGATGTCAGGGAAAACGGATTTGGCTGGCTGCACGAAGAAATATCCCTTTTTAAGGAAACTCTCAATCCAAATTTTGTTGAACTAGAAAATCAAATGAACCAAGAATCAGAATTTTATGAAGATGAAGCTGAAGAATATCTTCAAGAATATGATGATTTTATTGAACAAATGGATGCAAATGGCGGACTGAGTTCAATAGCAGCAGAAGCAGACTATAATGCTTTTTATGAGGGGCAAGAAGATATTGATGAAGTGCAGCGTCAAATGGATATGGATAACGGACTGATTGATGAAAATGGGAATGAAATTTTGTTTGATGTTCCAGAAATCGAACCTGAAGAAGATTTACAAGATATGACGGTAAACAGAATATTCAATCATGAAACAATAACACGTAAATCATTATCTGATGCAGAAGAGCAGAGATTGCAGGAAGATTTTGATGTAATCGGAAGATTTGAAAATGCAGTAGGAGAATGGAGTGAATATTCAAATGTCATTAACTTTTTTGATTTTCAAAATCATTCAGATGAATTCTTGAAATTTATGGATGCTGCAAGAGAGGAAAAAGAGATAAGCGGACATAAAGATAATATAAGTTTTGTACAACATTATCTGGAAAATAAACTTGAAATTCCTGTTTATAAAGATGGTGAACGAATAAGTCCTAGTTGGACTGATGAAGAAAAGAAAAAATATTCACCAGTTACAGGCAAACTTAATCTTATTGCACAGGCCATTGTAAACTCCAATGAAGCATACATAGATTTTTCTAGCGGTGTCGGTAGAAATGGTGTAATTCACAATACGGAAATGCTTGAAAGGTTTGGTGCTAAAAATATTGAAGAACTTGAAAAGACTTTGCAAAAAATGAAAGATGAAATTAATCCAAATTATGTCTGGCAAGAAAAAAATAAAAAATACTTACGAGAAACTGAATTAAATAAATATCAAGAAGTTTCTCTTTTTGATAAGGAATTACAAGAGTTTATTGATGGTAAACTCCCTAAAAGTCATATTTTCTCTCTCGGAAAACCTTCTGAGATTCTTGTAAAATGTGGTTTCCCAGCTGAACAGAGAATTGAACTTTCTGCATCACATCTTGAGTTCAAGTCTAAGCTCGACTGGCATCCATTTGATATGAAAGATGTTATGGGACTTGAAGAAGCACTTAAAAGCCCAATAGCAGTATTTGAATATGGAGATAGAAAAAAATCGCAAAATATTATTATCAATATAGAAAAAGACGGAAAGAATTTCCTCGCTGGTGTGCATTTTAATCAAGAGCACAATGGTTTTGAAATTTCAACAATTCGTACTTTGTTTCCTAAAGATACTGTAGAATGGCTTAACTGGATGAATCAAGGTAAAATGATTTATGGGGATAAAGAAAAACTCCAAGCCCTGATTGCCCAACAGCGAA
>CALGGS010000218.1 GCA_937915735.1 uncultured Treponema sp. | reverse complement strand
CCATGCAAGTGTTCAATTTAATGTTTGGCAACTTCAAAAAGTCGAAATTAGGGCTTTTAACTTATTTTAAGAAAATTTTCTTGATTTTTACGGAATTCACTCTTATCATTATCTTATGGAATTATATGAAAATATCGCTGAGTACTACGATGAGCTTTATCCTGCAAGCGATGAATTAAAAAAGTTTTATGAAGACGAAACAAAAGCTTTTACCCCGCCAGTCAAATATTTAAGTATTGGTTGCGGAACTGGAAGCTTTGAGCACTATTTGGCCAAAAAAGGCTGTGATGTTACGGGGCTTGAAACAGTTCCATCTCTTATTGAATCGGCAAATCGAAAAAGGCGGACTCAGCTTATGGCATTAAGGTTTTTTCAGATGTCAAGCCTTGAAATGTGCCGTTTTTTGGGAAAAGGCTTTTATAATGTGATTATGATTCCTGACAACCGAATAATTTTTACTCACGACCCTACTTTAATGGCAAAGCTTTTTTATGATTGCAGGCTGCTTCTTGCGGAAGGCGGAAAACTAATTCTTCATCTTCCGAATTTTGAAAAATTCAATGCAGAGCCTGTCGCAAAACTCCCGATTCGCGAAAGCATTAGGGTCAGACTTTTTTCAAAAATCAAAACAGATTCTTCCGGGAAAAAATTTTTTGAGCAGGAGCTAGAAACTGGCACTGGAAAAAGACTGTTTGTTACAAAAGATGCAGAAATTCAGGACCTTACAAAAGATAAAATCGAGCAGTATGCAAAAGAAGTCGGTTTCACGAAGTTTTCTTTCTATTCTGACTTTGCAAAATCTGAATTTACAAAGCAATCCAATGAACTAATCGTTGTCTTGTCGTAAATCTGACACTCTAATTGTAGAAAATCATATATTTTGCTAAAATCTTGCTATTATATTTTATCCGTCTGCTCCACGCCAGGGGTGGATGAAAGGAGAATTTAAAATGGCAAAAAACGAAAAAGTTGTCTCTGATCCGCACGCATGTACGCTGGACAAAATCATCTCGCTCTGTAAACGACGTGGTTTTGTATATCAGGCTTCAGAGATTTACGGCGGTCAGGCCGGTGCATGGGATTACGGTCCTTTGGGTGTAGACTTCAAGCGCAACATTCAGAACGCATGGTGGAAGGAAATGACCCAGCTTCACGACGATGTTGTTGGTCTTGATTCTGCAATTTTCCAGCATCACACTACATGGAAGGCTTCAGGCCATGTCGATCACTTCTCAGACCCGATGGTTGACTGCTTGGAGTGTCAGGCCCGCCACCGTGCAGATAAATTAATCGAGGATTTCGTTGCCGCAAACCCGGACAAAGATCCCGGTAAACCAGTTGACACGATGACTCACGAAGAAATGAAGGCATATATCGACGCAAACATCAACTGTCCTACATGTAAGAGCGAAAACCGAAAATATACGGCTGTCCGCGAATTCAACCTCATGTTCAAGACATATCAGGGACCAATCGCAGACGAATCGCACCTCATCTATCTCCGCCCGGAGACTTGTCAGGGTATCTTCACTGATTTCAAGAGCATCGTTCAGTCAAACCGCATGAAGGTTCCTTTCGGCGTTGCCCAGGTCGGTAAATCATTCCGAAACGAGATTATTTTCAAGAACTTCATTTTCCGTACCTGTGAATTCGAACAGATGGAAATGGAATATTTCTGTAAGCCGGGTACTGAGGACGAGACTTTCGAGCGATGGAGAAAAGACCGCTGGAACTTCTACCTCAAGTACGGTATCGCCGAGAAAAACCTTAAATGGCATCACCACGACA
Organism: uncultured Treponema sp.; assembly: GCA_937915735.1. GTDB lineage: Bacteria > Spirochaetota > Spirochaetia > Treponematales > Treponemataceae > Treponema_D. The sequence goes on along the minus strand of CALGGS010000218.1, from coordinate 24,618 downwards.
AGCTGGCCCACTATGCAAAAGACGCTTACGATGTCACCTACAACTTCCCCATTGGCTTTGAAGAGGTTGAGGGAATCCACAGCCGCACTGACTTCGATTTGAGCCAGCATCAGGAATACTCAAAGAAGGATATGAGCTACATCGACCAGGAAGACGGAAACAAAAAGTTCATTCCTTATGTAATCGAGACTTCTGCAGGTCTTAACCGCAACTTCCTCATGTTCCTCTGCGAAGCTTACGAAGAAGAGAATGTTGGCAAAGACGGAAAAGAAGACTACCGGACAGTCCTCCACCTGCATCCAAAATTGGCACCAATCACGGTTGCTGTCCTTCCTCTCATGAAGAAAGACGGCCTTGCAGAAAAGGCAAAGGAAATCCAGCACATGCTCAAAGAGGATTTCGTGACTGATTACGACTTGAGCGGCACTGTAGGCAAGCGCTATCGCCGTCAGGACGAGGTCGGAACTCCTTTCTGTGTCACTGTTGACTACGACACAATCAACGAAAAGAACGACGACGGCTCTGTAAACAACAATTACGGAACAGTCACCGTCCGCTTCCGAGACAGCATGGAGCAGGAGAGGGTGAAGATTGAAGACCTCCACACCTTCCTCTTCACCGCCATCAAAAACTACAAGCCTGTAGAGAGATAATGAAAATTCCTCACGGAGTCACAGAGTTCACAGAGAGAGTTTTAAATCATCAAGTTTTATGCCTGAGTCTGGTTTTTCATTCTGCAAGACTGGGATAAGGCGTTTTTCTTGGAAAAATCTCTCTGTGTCCTCCCAGGCTCTGTGAGAAATTTAAAATTATGGAATATGTTGCTTTAGGTAAGTCAAATCTTCTTGTTTCTCGGTCGGCATTTGGGCTATCTATTTTTTTGACAAAACTTTGCGTTATTTGTTTCCAGTCTGTTTCAGAAATTGACATAAGGGTGATTACATCGTAATAATTTTTCTCATTTGACATTTCATATTTTATCCAGAACTGATTCATTTGAACATTTTGGGGATTGCAAAACCAGCCGTATTGTTTTATCCATTCTTTTTCATCGACATCTTTGGGTATGATGACTTCTTCGCTGATAATTTCGCTTATAATTTTGCCATCTTTGACGGATAATTTGTGATAGCCGAAAGGTGTGTAACTTTCCTTGTGCATACTATAGCCGTTTGCTCCGTTTGTTTCTTCCAGATACATCGTTGGACTTACTATAGTGTTGGATGTGACGCCAGCCGTTGACTCGTACATCATTGACTTTTCTGCCTTTCTAATGGTTTCTATAATGCTTTCAAAGCAGTTGATTTTTGAAAGTATAAAGGCTATTTCCAGTTTTTCTTGCTGGCCGAATGCAAAAAACGCTTTTTTAGAATCTGCTATACCCAAATTTTGCTTCGCATCCTCATTCAGACCCATAGTGGCATTTATTACCCATTGGGGAATTTCCGCTCCCAATTCTTTTCCTTTCCAATCGATTATTTTTATTTTTTTATTTGAGTCTTTTGCGTTGAGCCTTCCGCTAAAAAGCATTATTAGCGCAAGCATAAAGAGAATGATTTGTTTGCTTTTCATAAAGTCTCCACAGATTTTTTAAAAACTTATACCAGAAAAAGTATAAGAGAGGCCGATAGATGGGCATATTCGCCAGCTGTCGATGAAAAGCGGGTCGTAAGGCGGTTCTTCTTCGTCACCATTATACTGTTCGCTTGAGCGCCGCGTTACATCAAGATTAAAAAATAAGCCCAGTTTTTCTGAAAAATTGAATCCTATATAGGCACTTCCACCGTAGGCGATATAAGAATATTTGTTAATCTCATCAAATCCTAAAGTTCCGTAAAGACCGACAAACAGATAATCATTATGAATCGGACTTGCGCCAAGCGAAAGGTTTGCTCCAACAAGAGTGGATGTTTTTTCTGAATATTTAACAAAATCAAAATTTATATTGCCTTTGAAAGATATATACATATAACTGCTTTGGAGATGGGCTGAAATTCCGTATGGGAAAGTATTGTCGTTCAATGTTACATCTGAATCCGAACTGATGTTAAATGGAACATTTAAACCTAAAGCGACAAAAGTAAGGGCAGTTTTGTTTTCGCTGTTCCAAGTTGGACTTGATGTTTTTTTTGATGATTTTCCCCATGAACTTTGTGATAGATACCCTGATTCCTCATACTCCTTCTCAAAATATTTGATTTTCTCGTCGTTTTTGCTAATTTTTTGCCTGCTAGTGGCAAGTTGTGTTTTGTTTTTCACGGTGACGACATTAAGATTCAGTATCCATTCGTTACCAAAGCGCCCTATTTTGCCAAGTACAATGGAATCCGCCCCCAAATCTTGTCCAATATCCTGTATCGTATCATCACTTACTGCTCCAGAATACTGGTAATCAGTTTCTTTCTGAATGAGGGCAAGGCTACGCTCGTTTCGTTCTGTTACAGTTATCTGTTTCGGTTCTAATATATTGGTTAGCTCATAAACCAATTGTTCTACGATAAATTCACTTAGTTTTGTGTAGTCGCTTTGAATATCAAGTACGGCAATCGCATTAGTTTTATTTTCGATTTTTCTGCTTATTTCGTTTGCCGCGCTATTAATCGCATTTTCAAGGGTGTCCGTTTTCGCAAAAATTGGAAGCGCGGTAAAAAAAAAGGCTGCAATTATGATAATCCTTATAACTTTCTTCATAGATGTCCCCAATTTCTATTATTTAATTTGGCTGTGCCCCTGTGGAGTTGAATGTTATCCAATATGTACCATAGTAGCTGCTGTTGTAGCCTGTTATTTTTATGTAGTAAGTTTCGCCAGTAGTTACTGTTCTTGTAGTGTTCTTTACAGTCCCTGAACTTCCAGACAAATTAACCTTGCTTCCTATCGTGTTGTAATTGCTATCGTATACTTCGACATACAAGTCTGTTAATGTACTTGTTTTTATCCATATATATTGAGAAGAAGTTTTTGCCTCAAAGGAAAACCATTGTTCGCCAGTTCCCCCGCTGCTAGGCTGTGTTATTTCGCCGTTCTTCCATTCGTTCTCGTTCAAAGCCGTTATTATGGTTCCTGGTTGTGCCTCAAATGAGGTAAAACCAATCCAATATGCTCCAGAGTAGCTGCTGTTGTAGCCTGTTATTTTTATGTAGTAAGTTTCGCCAATATTCAGCGATCTTGATACATATCTTATGCTTCCCGAACTTCCGCTAATATTGTCTTTATTGCCTATTTGGTAATATTTGCTGTCGTACATCGAAATCCACAAGTCAGTTAATATGCTGAATTTGAGATAGACATACTGCGTGGAGACAGTAGCAACAAATTTGAACCATTGCTCGCCAGTTCCTCCGCTGTTTTCTGATACGACATTTCCGTTTTCCCATGTGTTTTCGCTTAAAGTTGTTATAGCGGTTTCTGGTTGTGCGGGAAATTCTGAAAAACCAATCCAATATTTCCCTGTATAACTGCTATTATATCCCGTGACTTTTATGTAGTAGGTTGAGCCAATAGTCAATGAATATTCAGAATATCCGATTTTGCCCGCGCTCCCAGAAAGTGATAGTTTGTTTCCCATATCGTTGCCATTGCTGTCATACAGATAAACATATAAATCTGTAAGCGTGCTTAACTTGGCATAAATGCGCTGAGTGGAAGCCGTGGCTTTAAAACTAAACCATTCTTCATCAAGTTTGTCGTTTTTTAACTTGACAATCTCTCCTTCCGTCCACTTGGCGACAGTCAGGCTTATTGCATTGGATTTTGAAGCGCCTGTTTGTGCGCTGTTTGATTCTGAGTTCCCTTTGGAAACAGCTACCTCTGGGCCGTTAAGTTCACAACCGACGGTCATTCCCAACAAACAGGCTAGGGCAAAAATCCGTCGTATTTTTCGTATCATATTTCCCTCCAACAAAGTGGCAGAGCCACTTTGTAAGCGCTTCTGCCACAGGAAATTACCATTTTCCAATATTACACAAGAGCTTGTGCTTTAGACAAAATTTCCTGCTGCTGGGCGTTGAAAGAAGCCATTTTGGTTCTATATCTTTCATAACTTGAATTCCATAGTTTAGTATCTTTAACATATTTAATAATGTGAATTACGAGAAGAATGATACCCGGAACCACATATATTAGAAGTCCGACACCAATTAATATCAGCCATAACTTTGTTATTAATTTTGGTTTTTCCCACAAAGTTGGTTCTTCCAAACCATAATACTGTTCTTCAAGCGACTTCAATTCACTATAATTTTTTCGTTCCGGATCCCGCTCAAATGTTAGCTTGATATAATGAACGCCAGCTGTAGTTTGATAATGTTCCGTACCGTCACTATCCTGCCCAGTAAAAACTTGACTATCCGCCGTTCTCACTTCTTGCGGAGCCCCCACTAGTTCCCAACCGAATGAGCGCCATATTTGGATTTCTTGTTCTTCTTTACCAGGAATCACAGAGAATGTTTTGAGTTCTTTCATTGCCATATTTTTTAATCCTCCTTTTTTTAGTAAAAATTAGGCTCAAAAAGTTTAACACTTTTATATTATTTTAATATATAAATATTATAGAAGCAAGGAATTTAAAATATAATTGTATTATTTTTATATGACCGATAATTTCTGGAACAGAGTGCTTGACTTGCTTGACCGACAGGAAATCTCTCGGAAAGAATTTGCGATGCACATTGGAATCTCATATTCGAGCATACACAACGGTGCAACGCTGAACAGTATTCCAAGTGCAGATATTGCCCTGCGTATTGCTTATGAACTGCATACTTCACTTGAATATCTTGTATATGGTAATGAGCAATTTTATGACACTGATATAGCACCGCTCGTCGGCCAATCATATAATATGGAACGCTTTCTGCAAGAAAAAAATAGGCATATTCTGCTTGCATTGGAAAAAATGAGGCCAGAAGTTCGGAAATCTGTGGAGGATTTAATTTTCACGCTGGAAAAAACTAATTTGCAAGAAAATTAATCAAAATAATCTCTTTTTTTATCTAATCTTTACCACATCTTGAAAAAAGTCTAAAATCTTCTAATTATGAAAACAATTAACGGTAATGAGCTTACAATAGAAGATGTGTGCGATGTCGCTTACAAAAACGAAGAAGTCGCACTTCCCACAGACGAAAAATTCTGGGATACATTAAAAAAATCACGAAAATTCCTTGAAGATTATATTGCCACCGGCGTTCCGACTTACGGAGTCACCACGGATTTTGGCGATTCCTGCCACAACCAGATTTCTGTAGAAAAGGCTGGCGAGCTTCAGAGGGTCATTTGCGCTTATCATGGAATCGGACTGGGGCCAAAATTTGACCACGAGACAGGCCGGGCTGTAGTTCTTGCACGCTTGAACGGAAATGTTAAGGGCGGCCACTCTGCTATCAGGCCGGAGCTTGCTCGCATGATGGTCACACTTTTAAATAAAGACATTATTCCTGTTATTCCCCAGCTAGGCTCTGTGGGTGCTTCTGGAGACCTTACGCCACTTTCTTACCTTGCGGCAGTCATTATGGGGCAGCGGGATGTTTACTATAAAGGAAAAATTGTTCCTGCAGCCGAGGCTTTCAAGGCAGAGGGAATTGAGCCGCTTCCCATCGAGGCAAAGGAAGGCCTGGCTTTAATGAACGGCACTTCCGTAATGACGGCGGTGGCTTCCCTTGCCTGGAAAAAAGCCCAGCGTCTGGCCAATATCTCTGACTTCCTCACGGCGGTCACATCAGAAATCACCCGGGGCAAGGACACTCCTTTTGTCACGAAGGTAAGCCAGATTAAAAATCACCGGGGGCAGATGGAATCGGCGGTTTATGTCCACAATATCATCTCGGAGTCAAAGCGGGTCTGGAAATACGAGGACTTTTTGAAGAATCAGATTGAGAAGCTTGACGGAAAAGGCTTCGTCGCCCAGCAAAATAAAATTCAGGACAGATATTCAATCCGCTGCGCCCCACAGATTAACGGCGTTTACCGTGACACCCTTCGTTTTGCAAGGGAAATGATTACTGAGGAATTGAATTCTGCCAACGACAATCCCCTCGTTGACATCGATGCAGAGAGAATCTACAACACTGGAAATTTCTACGGCGGTCACATTTGCGCGGCCTGTGACTACATGAGGACGGCACTTGCCAATATCGCAGATTTAAGCGACAAGCAGGCAGAAATCATCATCGACGGAAAATTCAACGGACTGACAGAAAATTTAATTCCTTATACCCCGGCTGACCACCCAAGGGCAGGACTTCGGCTCGGATTCAAGGCCGCCCAAATTACGATTTCTGCAATCCGCGGAGAAGTTGCGACCTATTGTTTTCCGGTTTCCCTTACCTCGGCTCCGACAGAAGCCCTCAATCAGGACAAAGTTTCAATGGGAACGATTTCAGCGCGAAAATTCGCCGAGCAGATTGAGCTTGTTTTCTTGCAGTTCGCGACTCACTTGCTGGCCGCAATGCAGGCAGTGGATTTGGCTGGAAAAGAAGATTTCGCCCCCTTCACGCAGAAAGTTCACGACGAAGTTCGAAAGATGAGTGCATTCGTTGAGGACGACCGCCCTCTGGATAAAGAAGCGACGGCCGTGGCCGAATGGCTTAAATCAACAGAATTATTTGCGTAAAAAAAATTAGCAGGTTAAAACCTTATCCCTGATACAATTACAGCGTATCAGGGATTTTTTTTCTGGATTTTGCCTCCTTCACCCTTGACTAGAAAAAAACGACATCTTTTTGATTTTATTGACTTTCTGCCAAAAACAGATTGACTAAAACTGTATGTGACTTTATCATCTTCAAAGATTAAAAAAAACGCTATATATAGTGTTTTTTTTACCGATAAGTATGGTGAGAGACACTATAGTATTTTTCACTTTGTCAAGTGGTTTTTTCAAAAAAATAAAAAAATTGTTAGAGGTGAAACGTCATGAAAATTATTAAACGCAACGGTGAAGAAGTCATCTTTGATATTAATAAAATTATCACTGCGATTTCAAAAGCGAACAACGAAGTTCCACCGTCTGAGCGACTGTCTAATGAGACTATAAACCGAATTGCAGGTGACATCTCGAATCAGTGTGCCGCTGAAAATCATGAAATGAACGTTGAGTCGATTCAGGACTTGGTGGAAAAAGCCATCATGAAAGCCGGTGCCTTCGACATTGCGAAAAAATACATCACTTACCGCTACCAGCACCAGCTCATGCGTCGTGCCAATTCCACAGACTCTCAGATTCTTTCTCTCCTTGAATGTAACAATGAGGAAGTTAAGCAGGAAAACTCCAATAAGAATTCCACCGTCGTTTCCGTTCAGCGGGATTATATGGCTGGCGAAGTCTCAAAAGACATTACAAAGCGTTTTCTCCTTGATGAAGATATTGTAAAGGCTCATGAAGAAGGACTTATCCACTTTCATGACGCAGACTATTTTGCCCAGCACATGCACAACTGCGATTTGGTCAACCTTGAGGACATGTTGCAGAACGGCACTGTGATTTCCGGCACCAAAATCGACACGCCTCACTCTTTCTCAACGGCCTGCAACATTGCTACCCAGATTATCGCTCAGGTAGCCTCAAGTCAGTACGGCGGTCAGTCAATTTCTCTCGCCCATCTGGCTCCTTTCGTTGATGTGAGCCGTCAGAAAATCCGCCGCGAGACTCAGCGGATTGAAGATCAGACTGGCGTGAAATTCTCTAAAGACCAGTTTGATAAAATCGTGGAGATGCGCCTCAAAGACGAAATTACCCGGGGCGTTCAGACCATCCAGTATCAGGTCGTCACCCTCATGACCACAAACGGCCAGTCTCCTTTCATCACGGTCTTTATGTACCTGAACGAGGCCAAAAACGAGCAGGAAAAGGCCGACTTGGCCATGATTATCGAAGAAATGCTCAAACAGCGTTTTCAGGGTGTAAAAAATGAAAAGGGATTCTGGGTTACGCCCGCTTTCCCGAAACTCATTTACGTCCTTGAAGAAGACAATATTACCGAAGGCTCAAAATATTATTCGCTCACCGAGCTTGCCGCAAAATGTACGGCCCGGCGCTTGGTTCCCGACTATATTTCCGAAAAGAAGATGCTTGAGCTTAAGGTCGATGAAAACGGAAACGGAAACTGCTATCCCTGCATGGGATGCCGCTCTTTCCTCACCACATATATTGATGAAAACGGCAAACCCAAATATTACGGCCGCTTCAATCAGGGCGTAGTCACAATCAACCTTGTTGACGTTGCATGTTCTTCCAACGGTGATTTTAAATCTTTCTGGGAAATTTTCGATGAAAGGCTGGAGCTTTGCCACAAGGCCTTGATGCGCCGCCACCAGCGACTTTTGGGAACGCCAAGCGATGTAGCCCCGATTCTTTGGCAGAACGGAGCGCTTGCCCGTCTGGAAAAAGGCGAGACAATCGACAAGCTTCTTTTTGGCGGATATTCGACTATTTCCCTGGGCTATGCCGGCCTGTGCGAGTGCGTGCGCTACATGACGGGAAAGCCTCATACTGACCCTGACGCGACTCCATTCGCTATCGAAATCATGAAGCATCTCAACGAAAAGTGCGCCGAATGGAAGGCCGCTTCGAATATCGCTTTCTCTCTTTACGGCACTCCTTTGGAGTCGACCACCTACAAATTCGCGAAGTGCCTGAAAAAGCGTTTCGGTGAGATTCCTGGCGTCACTGACAAAAATTACATAACCAACAGCTATCACGTTCATGTAACCGAGGCAATGGACGCTTTCTCTAAGCTGAGTTTTGAGAGCCAGTTTCAGGAACTTTCTCCTGGAGGCGCCGTAAGTTATGTTGAGGTTCCGAACATGGAAAACAACATTCCTGCCGTAATGGCCCTTCTCAAGCATATTTATGACAACATCATGTATGCCGAGCTCAATACTAAGAGCGATTGCTGTCAGAAGTGCGGCTACACTGGTGAAATTCAAATCGTCACCGACAGCGACAACAAGCTTGTCTGGCAGTGCCCCAACTGCGGCAACAAAGATCAGGCAACCATGAACGTAGCCCGCCGCACATGCGGTTATATCGGTACCCAGTACTGGAATCAGGGGCGAACTCAGGAAATCAAAGAAAGGGTTCTTCACTTATAGTTCCATAGTATAGAAGATTTTCTTAGAATAAAAAAAAGACCTGTTCGAAAATTTCGGTTGTCGAACAGGTCTTTTATTTGTGACGCGTCGCTTATTTTTCCCTGACGGCTTCCTTAATCTCTTCGATTTTTGACAAAAGCTCTTCCGTCTTGTTCTTTAGTTCGTTTTGAAACAGAGTGCTTATCATTTCCCTGGTCTTTTTCAGCTCCTCTGCCAGCTCGTTGCTGGTTCCGCCGAAGAGATTGCCCGGGGAAACATTCAATTCTTTTGAAATCCTGCCTATGAGCGACGCCGATGCGAACTGAGTTCCTGTTTCGATGATTGAAAGGTGTTTCTGAGAAATCCCCAGTCTTTCAGAAAGGTGTTCCTGGGTTAAGCCCGCTTCTTTGCGGTATTTCTTCACGTTTTTTCCAAAAAGCTCTGCGATTGATTCTTTTTCACTCATGAAAAAATTATTGAATGACTAATCGTTTTGTAAAACCTTTGTTGTGGTAATAAATATACTTTTTTAGTAATTCAGCTTGTATCGTGATTTTTATCATCAGTTCTTTTTCTGAGCTTTTAATCCCTTTAAAACATTTTTTTTTTGCCTTATAATTTCCCATTATGATGGAAAACAAAAGTTACTACTCTGATAAAATCCGTGCGATTGATGCCAAAATCGAGGCGATAAAGATTGCTTTTTCCCCCATGACATTTCAGGCAATCAGAGCCTTGCTGGAGCTTGGGCTTTTACAGAAAATTTCTGACAGCGGCGACGATGGTATAACTATAAAAGAACTTTCGGAAGATTCTGGTCTCTCAGAATATGGCGTTGGGGTCCTTTGTGAAATGGCATTGGGCATGGGAGTGCTCAAAATTTCTGGCAGTGAATCTGCAGAAAAAGAAAATAAATCCGGTTTGGGCAAGCTTATCCTTGGAAAAATCGGCTGGTTCCTCCTTGAGGACGAGTGTACCAGGGTCAATTTTAATTTTACCAATGACATCTGCTACAAGGGTGCTTTTAATCTTATTGATTCTGTGAAAAACGGAAAGCCAGAGGGCTTAAAGAACTTCGGCGACAAGTGGACTACGGTTTACGAAGCTCTCTCAACTTTGCCTGAGCGGGAGAAAAAATCCTGGTTTGAGTTCGACCATTTCTATTCCGACGTGGCTTTTCCCGAGGCACTGCCGATTGTTTACAAAAACAAGCTGAAAAATCTTTTTGACATAGGCGGCAACACCGCAAAATGGGCAATTGCCAGCTGCAAATACGATAAGGACGTTCATGTCACCATCGTTGATTTGCCGGGGCAGACTGCCGTAGCCGAAAAAAACGTAAAAGAAGCCGGATTTGCGGACAGAGTCAGTTTTGTGAGCGGCAATGTCCTTGACAGCGAAACTAAACTTCCTGCCGGGGCAAATGCCGTCTGGATGAGTCAGTTTTTAGACTGTTTCAGCCTTCATCAGATTACAAAAATCCTCACCAAGATTTACAATTCTGTGGACGAAAATTGCGATGTCTTCGTTATGGAGCCACTCTGGGATATGCAGAAATACGAAGGCGAAAGCTATGCCTTGCAGGCCACCAGCCTTTACTTCACTTGTATTGCCAACGGCAACAGCAAAATGTACCGTTACGGGGAACTTGTGGATGCAATCGAAAAAGCCGGCTTCCGTCTCGTAACCGCTCACCACAACTTGGGAAGTAATTTCTATTCAATTTTAAATTTCCGAAAAAAATGAAAATTTATATTACAAAATTTGCAAAATATCAGCCTTCTCCTGAAAATCCTGCCGAGCAGCCGAAATTGGAATACGTGGACGCTTTGTTCCGCCGCCGCCTGAGCCAGCTTACTCGCATGACCATTGAGGCTGTCCATGGGCTTATAGGCGAAAATGGCGAAAACCTTGGCCTGAAACTTGTTTTTGCTTCATTCAGGGGGGAAATAGCCCGCCAGCTGAAAATCAACAAGGGGCTTGTCGAGGATGCCGACGTTATGCCGGCTTCTTTTTCAATTTCTGTCTTTAACACGCCTGCCGCCGCCACGACAATAGCGCTTAAAATGAAGGCGGGCTACACGGCAATATACCCCAGCGAGAACAATTTTTCGTCCGCGCTTCTGGCAGCCGCAACACCGATTTTGTGCGGCTCAGAGAAGAAAGTGATTTTCGCTTATGCTGATGAAAAAATCCCTGAAGAGTACAAGGGCTTGCCCGGTTACAATGAGGATTCTCCCCTGGCTTTTGCCTGCCTTTTGTCCTGCGAAAAATCAGATTCAGCCGTGGAACTTTCTTTGGATTCAGAAAATCTTGCGGGCCTTTGCAAAAGCCCTGCCTTTTTTATGGATTCGATTTTAGCCAGTCTTGCAGATGGGTAATTGCATAAATGAACGAAACTGAGAAACTTCTTTTTCCGGAAGGAAAAATCACAAACTATCCTCTATATGTCTACCGGGTCTTTTTCAAGATTTTGTCTCTAGTGATTTTTGGCATAGGAAATATTTTGCTTGCAATTGTGTGTTTTCCGCTCTGCAAGCTGATTTTCCGTTCCAAGAAAAGCTTCCGTTATCACACACGTTATATCGTTTATCTGCTTTTTTCTGGATTCACGAAAGTCCTCCGTTTCCTTGGTGTCTTGAAAATCACCGTTGATAAAAAAGATGTTCTGGCCAATGCAAAATCTGCCATCGTGGTTGCAAATCATTCCGCCTATCTCGATTCATTTGTCATGATTGCTTTGCTGAAGCACACTTCCGTGATTCCTAAAGCCGAGCTTTCTAAAAAAAACATAATGAGATTCGTAATCAATGAGCTTTACACGCCGAATTCTGTTCCCTTCAATGAAATGCTGAATCATGCAAAAGAAGACTTTGACATGGGAAACACCCTGCTGATGTTCCCTGAAGGAACAAGAAGCTCGCCTTACGGTCAGCGGCATTATAAAAAAGGAGCCGCCCGCATATCTCTTGCCTCTGGAGTGCCAATCATCCCGGTTTATATCGGCGGAAACAGTAAAAAAGGACTTGGAAAAGGCGACGGCATTTTCGAATATAACCACACGGACATGTATTCATTTGATATTCATGTAAAAGATTTTGTTTACCCTGATGAGTTTAAGGATTTGCCCGGTCCTATAGCTGCGAAAAGGCTGACGAACAAACTTCATGAAATCCTGAGTGACGATGCCAACGCAAAATATCGGTATTGAATCTTGCCTATAAAAAAAATTTTTATATAATAGTAGGAACGTGACAAGCGTTTTTTAAGGGGATTTTGAAGATTTTTTCTTTTCGGGATTCCTTATACTCACTTTACCCTAAAAACAGGAAATTGAAATGGACGAACTTAAACAACAGATAAAAGAATGTATTATTTCTTCCCTCAGCCTTGAGGATACAAAACCAGAGAACATTATCGATGACGAGCCGCTTTTTGGAACCGGGCTTGGTCTTGATTCTATCGATGCTTTGGAATTGAGCGTTGCCCTCAAAAAGAAATTCGGCGTAAAATTTAATGCAGAAAATTCCGATGCAAGGGCACATTTCGCATCAATCAACGCTCTCGCAGACTACATTTCCGCAGAAAAGGCAAAGGCTAACTAACTATGACAAAAGACGAACTCTATACAAAGCTCAAAGAAATCCTTGTCAATGATTTTGATATTGACGAGGCTCTTATTACTCCGGAAGCTTCCATTGAAGAAGACCTGGAGCTGGATTCAATTGATTCTGTGGACATGATTGTAAAAGTCAAGCCTCTTTTAAATGCCAAGATTGAGCCAGAGGCTTTCAAATCCGTAAAAACCGTTCAGGATGTTGTGGATATCCTTGAGCCGCTCACAAAATAGGTGAAGCTTTTTTCCAAGATTCTTTTTGTAATTCTCTCGGTTCTCTATCCGCTGGTGGTCTTTTCCTGCTTGGTGGTTTTCCGTGTGCCGGTTAAGATTTTTTCACTTTTCGTGGTCTTTATCGCACTTCTTTATCTGCTTCTGGCGACCAGCGGAAGGGGAGGGGAAGGCGGCGGCCTTTTTGCCCGACTTAAAAAAAATCTCCGCCTTTTGGTCAGTGCGGGGCTTTTGCTTTTTGCGGGGCTTGTCTGCCTTGCCACCGGGCAAACACTTTTCATCAAAGTCTATCCTGTTTTGATGAACTTGATTTTCCTCTTTACATTCGGCTCCACTCTTTTTTTGCCGCCGAATATCTGTTTCCGCTTTGCCTGCCTTGCCCAGAAAAATCTTCCCCGCTCTCACATTGCCCGCCGGGTGGAAAAGTATTGCTTTAAGGTCACGGTGATTTGGTGCATTTTTTTTATTCTGAACGGAGCGGCGGCACTGTACACAGTTTTTTCAAAAAGTGATAAAATATGGTCTCTTTACAACGGCGGAATTTCCTATTTTCTTATGGGAATTCTTTTTGCCGTGGAATTTCTTGTGAGAATGGTGGTGAACTCAAAAATGCCGAAACTTGCTTATATTACAAAATTCAATGCCCAGAGTTGGCCTCTGGAAAAAATCCTCTGCTATGAGCGAAAGTGGAGCGAGAAAAAATACCTTACCTGGAATGATTTTCTGATTGAGACGGCGAAAATCCGCGCTTTTATTACTGATTACGACAAAAATTCTGGCAGATGCGAAAAATGGATTCTTCATTGCGAAGATTACTGGCATTTTCTCTGTACTTTTATCGCTCTCTTACAGTGCAAAAAAGAAGTCCTGCTTACTGCCAACATCAGCCCCAAATTCATTGATGAAATAGTAAACGGAAATGCAAGGGCAGAAAGCGACATGCAAGGAGGCGAAAAAATCCTCTTCCTGACCGACCAGACCGAAGTTGAGGGCAAAAAAATCGAAAATGCCTTTTTTATCCCGAAGATTGTGGAAGAGGCCGCCCAGCCGTCTGAAAGCGAAAAACTTGAGACTCCGCAAATCGACTCAGACCAGACAAAAATCATTTTATATACATCAGGCTCCACCGGGCATCCTAAGGCCGTTCATCAGCGCATGACCGAGTTTGAGGCCGACAATGCTTTCATCCTCTCAAAATGGTACGATGAATTCGCTTCCCGAAAGCTTTGCACGGTCAATTCCCAGCATCACATTTACGGCTTTTTGTTCACGATTTCCCTGCCTTTTGCCGCAGGAGTTCCTTTCCGAAGAAAGCGAATCGAATTTCCCGAAGAATTTGAGGCTCTGGACGATGAATCTTACATGATAATTGCGGTTCCTGCCTTCTTAAAGAGAACTTGTGCCGAAATGGGCGAGAAAAAGCTTCCCCTTAAAAATCCCTGGATTTTCACATCGGGCGGGGCTGTCTCTCCGGAACTTGCCGTGGACACGGAGCGGGTTTTTGGCTTCTGTCCTCTTGAAGTCTACGGCTCAACCGAAACTTCAGGAATCGCCTACCGTCAGCAGACAAAAAATGGCCTGGTCTGGACTCCCTTTGACAACGCAAAAATCTGGCTGGACAAAGACAACGGCTGCCTTACGATTATTTCTCCCTACATCAAAGACCCGGCCGGCTTTAAAACCGGCGACCTTGCCGAAATGTACGAGGACGGAACTTTCTTGCTTAAAGGACGGGCTGATTCCATAGTCAAAATCGAAGAAAAACGAATTTCCGTCACCGAGGTGGAAAACCGCCTGCTCCAGAGCGGGCTTGTCCTTGATTGCTCTGTGGTTCCCATGAGCGACCGCCGCCAGTATCTTGCTGCTGCCCTTGTCCTCAACGAAGAGGGCAAAAAGAAATTCGCCGGGACTGAAAAATATCTGATTAACCGCCACTTCCATGACTATCTTTTGCAGTTCTTTGAGAATGTGGTTTTGCCAAAAAAATGGCGTTACCTTGAAAAACTTCCCTGTGACGTGCAGGGCAAAAAGCATAAGCCGGAGATTCAGGCTCTCTTCCTTACTTCTGACAAAGAAGGAGACGAAAATTGATTCACGGAATTCCTGCTGAAAAAATAATCGAAAAAAGCGAAAACAGCATCCTTCTCAGAGTTGAGATTCCCGCCCAAAGCGACTATTTTGACGGTCATTTTCCCCAGTTCAAGCTTTTGCCGGCGGTTGCTCAAATCGATTTGATGGCTCATTATGCGGCAAAATATTTTGGCCTGCCCCTTTCAACGCCGAAAATCAAGCGATTCAAATTCAGCGACAAGATTTTGCCCGACACCACAGTGATTTTTAAAATCACCTTTGATTCCGAAAAGAATCATGTGACTTTTGAAGTGACTGACGCGGCGGACGGAAGGGTTTATTCAAGCGGAAGCTATGTAGCATCTGTGGCAGCCAGTCAGGAAAAATAGGAAAATTATGGAAAACTTTGCCCCCTGTATTTTGATTCCGGTTTACAGGCACGGAAAAGCCTGCGTGGAAGTCGTTGAAAATATTCTTCAATATAATATGCCCATTATTCTCGTTGATGACGGAAACGCAGAGGAAACAAAGGCCTGTCTCCGCCAGATTAAGGAAAATCATCCTCAAATAGAGCTTGTCACCCTCGCCAGGAATCAGGGAAAGGGCGGGGCTTTTAAGGCCGGGGTAATCCGGGCAAAAGAACTGGGCTATTCTCATATTCTGCAAGTTGACGCGGACGGCCAGCACGACAACACGAAGATTCCTTTTTTTGCCGAAAAATCTCGCGAAAATCCCAAAAAAATGATTTGCGGCTATCCTGAATATGACGAGTCTGCCCCAGGACACCGAAAAGGCGGCCACAAATTCGCAAATACCTGGTGCGCAATCATTACATGGAGCAATAAAATCATTGATGCCCTCTGCGGATTCAGAATGTATCCAGTCGAACCGACTTATCGCTTTGTGACGAAAAAAGCCTTTGACAAGAGGATGGGATTCGACGTGGAAATCCTGATTCAGCTTATGTGGGCAGGAGTGGACGTGGAATTTTATCCTGTCAAAGTCACTTATCCCAGCGACGGCATTTCCAATTTCCACGCTTTCCGGGACAACGTTCGCATCTCCTGGGTTTTCACCCGCCTTTGCTGCAAGATGATTGTGATGTCGCCTGTCCTTCTGTGGAGAAAAATATTCAAATGAGCAAAAAAAACAAGCCTGCTGAGAATAAAAACGGAAGCACTCAATGGTATGAAGTGAAACAGAATCACAATTTCGGCTACAAAATGATGTTCTTTGTGCTGAAAGCCTTTCCGGCTGCTTTTATGCGCTCTCTCGCTTTTCCTGTGGGATTTTTCTATTGGGCTTTCGGCAAGAAGACCCGGCGTATTTCCAAGGACTATCTTCTGAAACTCGGAATGGTTCTTCTTTCTGATTATGAGGCGCTTGCGGACGTAAAACTCCCCGTCTCTACTTTCAGGCACATTGCCTCTTTTGCATTGAATCTTGTGGAAAACGTCCAGAGCTGGGCAGGAAAATTTTCTTTCAAAGACGTTAACTGGCAGGACGATGACGTTTATGATTTGGTAAAAAACATTGATTCGGGAAAAGGAACCATAATCGTGATTTCCCATTTGGGAAACGCCCAGATGATGAAGGGGCTTGCGAGCATTGGTGAAAGCGGCACCCAGCGGAAAATGGACATCACTACCATTTCTGATGAAAAAATCTCCAAAGGCTTCAATGCGCTCCTTAATGAAGTCAACTCCAATGCTTCCATGAATATCATAAATTCAGATGACATAGGGCCTGAGACAATCATCCTCTTGCAGGAAAGGCTTGAAAAGGGCGGGGTTGTGGTGATTGCCGGTGACAGAGTGAGCGCCCACACGAATCGAAACCTTGAAATCGATTTTTTGGGAGAAAAAGCCCGTTTCCCCTACGGAGTTTTCCTCCTGATTGCGCTTTTGAACGTTCCGACATATTTTGTGACCGGCCTTCGTCAGAAGGATTTGACCATCTTCCCGAAATATGACATGTTTGTGAAAAAAAATCAGGTGGATTTTGATTGTCCGCGAGATGAGCGTGAAGAAAGAATCAGAAAAACGGCCGAGGATTATGCGGCTAACCTTGAGTCGCTGTGCAAAAAACATCCCTACCAGTGGTACAATTTTTTTGATTTTTGGTCGCTGATTGAATAAAAGAAAGAAATCTTCTAAAATATACTTAATATGAACGATTTGATTAAAGATTTTATTTCGAAAGATGCCATAGATTCGCTGGATATTTTGATTTCATCTTCCGATTCATCGGAAATTTCTAAATCGGCCGTGGTTGTTGCAAGCCAATTTGGCTCTGGTTTTGATATTTCACAGGAAGACAGCGTAAAAAAGCTTATCACTTCATTTAAAAAGAATCTTACTTTATTGATTCAGAAAACATGGGTGGATCAATCTGATATATCGCTAAAAGAAGAAATCCTTGTCATGCTGGAAAAATACTGCGCGTCTATAGAAAAGGACAAGTGGTCGGAAGTTTTCGCTTCATTTACAAAAATCCTGAGCGATGTTGTGTACCTGATGTTCGGCTCAATGGCAAAAAGCGAGGATTTCGGCGAGTACGCGCTCCGTATTGACCCTGAATTTGGTATTTTCTGGTGGTATGTCAAAAGTCTGCCCTCCACAAACGATTGGTCAAACGAAAAAAACAAGGTCGTCATGCTGATTGCTATGTTCTTCCTTGCAAATTACTAAGCTTATGAATATCAACGAAATATGCGACAAACTCCGTGCTGGAAGTGACACGCTTGCCCTTCAAACGGCAAGCCAGAAAAACATTGCTCTTTCTGCCGTAATTTCTTCTATCAATAAAAATCGTGCGGCAATTCTTGCTGCAAATGCTGAGGACGTTGCTCTTGCCCGCTCAAAGGGCACAACGGAAGCTCTTGTTGACCGCCTTTCACTCAACGACAAGCGTATTGACGGCCTTATCGAGTCAATCAAAATCATCATTTCACAGACTGATCCAATCGGTGAGGAAGTTGCCGGCTGGAAGACTCCTCTCGGCATGTCAATCAGGCAGGTTCGAGTTCCGCTTGGAGTTGTTGCGATTATCTACGAAAGCCGCCCCAACGTTACGGTTGATGCTTTCTCGCTCGCATACAAAAGCGGAAACTCGATTCTTCTCAGAGGTTCTTCAAGCGCATTAAAATCAAACAAGGCGATTGTTGCCGCAATCAGAGAAGGTCTTGCTTCGAGCGAGGCTCAGGGATTCGGTGTAGTCGATTCAATCGAGCTTGCTCCCTGCGAAAGTCACTCAGAAGTTGAGCAAATCCTTACCGCTGTAGGCAAAATCGATGTGGCTCTTCCGCGAGGCAGCGCAAAACTGATTAACATGGTCGTTCAGACGGCAAAAATTCCTGTAATCGAAACCGGAGCCGGAATTTGCCACATTTATGTAGACGAAACCGGCGACCTTGAAATGGCAGAAAACATCGCATGGAACGCAAAAACTCAGCGACCAGGCGTTTGCAATGCAATCGAGTGCATTCTTGTTCACGAAAAAGTAGCTCAGGAATTTTTACCCCGCCTGGCAAAACGCTTTGCCGGCAAAGTTGAACTTCGCTGCGATCAAAAATCTTATGAAATCTGTGCAAATCTGTGCAAATCTGTGGATTGCAAAATTGTTCCGGCAGAAGAAGCCGATTTTGATACAGAATTCCTTGATTTAATCTGCGCAGTCAAAGTCGTGAGCGACGTAAACGAAGCAATTGCCTTCATCAACAATCACAACACCAAGCATTCCGAGAGCATTATCACGGAAAGCCGGGCAAACGCAAGGCTTTTCCAGGCCAAAGTGGATGCAGCCTGCGTTTACGTAAACTGCTCAACCCGCTTCACTGACGGCGGTGAATTCGGTTTTGGTGCGGAGCTTGGAATCTCAACGCAAAAGCTTCATGCCCGCGGACCAATGGGAATCAAAGCCCTCACAACCACAAAATATTTGATTGACGGCGACGGCCAGGTTCGCTAGCCATGGTTGCCATGTGGCAGGACATCAAAAAATATTTTCCTCTTCTCGCATCCGATGGCATTTACTATCTTTTTACAGGTCTTTCGGCTTCCGTCATCAATAAGGAAATCTACGCCGTTCTTTCTCCACGCCTCATTTCGCTGCAAAACATTATCGGCTGGGGCGGCGGCATTTTGCTCGGCTTTATGTGGTCAAAGTGGAACAAAAGGCTTTTGCCGCTTATGCTTCCGTTTTTTATGATGCAGGCTGTGGCAAGCGTGCTCTATTTTGTCTATTCCGAAGCCACGCTCAACATGTTTATCTTCTGGATACTCAGCATGGGAATGTACATCTTCTTCGGCGGAATCAGCGACAAGATTTTTGAGGGCGCAAAGGCATGGTTCTTCAAAAAAAGCGAGGAACGTGCATCCTATGACAATTTAATCGACATGACAGGCTCCGTTTCAGGCTGTGCGGGCTATGTGCTTTCAGTGATTTACGTTCCCAGCCTGCGCATGGCGATTTTCTTCAGCTTTCTGGCGACATTCTTCTGGTGTTTGGGAATTATCAGCTACACGATTATGCACAAAATTGAACTGAAGACGGAAAACTGAAAAAATTTACAAAATTCTATCACGGCCAGGGGCTTTTCCTTGCCGCCATTTCTATGCTTCTTCTATCTTGCAGAAATGTTTTTTTTCTTTTTTATCATAGCTTATACCGACAAGCAAAATGCGTCCTGTGTAATAAGGTGACTCTCCAAGTTTTGCTTTGAAATGCTGGATATAATTTTTTTCTCTTATTTGTTCTATGGCCTTTTTGGGAGTAGAATCAACCTTAAGCTCAAGAATTATGCAGTCATCAGCTGGATTTTTTGGGGTGAAAATAAAATCTGTGAAGCCTTTTCCGGCTTTATCTTCCCTGGTTACAAAATATAAGTCTCTTGCTGCAAGAAAGGCCAGGTTCACTACAGCGGTAAGTTCATTTTCACGGTTGTATTCAAAAAGCGGTGTTTCCGTGTCATGTACGAATTCCAGCAATTCTGCGGCTTTTTCTTCCTCGTTATTCAATATGGCATCAAGCATTTCTGAAGATTTCATAGCCAGCTGGTTTATATAGCCCAATCCGTTGTTTTCTTGCAAAGCTTCGTCAAATTTTTGCATTATCTCATAATTTGGAATCTTTACTTTTGTTTTTCCGTCCATAGACAACAATCCATACACGACCATTGCTGAGAAAATGTATAATTTTGAGCCTGTGTTTTTTGAATTGATTGCATTTTCGTTTATTATACAGTTCACGGATTCGCCAGCGAGCAGCTGTGCAACAGGCTTTTGAATTTCTTCAACATTCAGTTTTAATATATTGAAAACTTCATCAGAAGGTCCGCTGCTTGTCCAATAATTTCCTAGCTGATTGTTGCTGAAAGCGGCAATAATTGAGCGTGGGTTATAGAGGTGCATTCCGTTTTCAGTAATGTAACCGTCATACCACTTCTGTAAATCTGCACGCGTAAAATTGAGTTTTCTGCCTTGTGAATTCTTTTGATAAAGCGAATCAACTTCATTTTCCGTAAAACCAAAATACAGGGAATATTTTTCCTGAGTTGCAAGCGAATAATCGAGGAACATATTCAAATCAGAGGTGCTGGAATATTTTTTGATTGGCAGGATTCCAGTCATATATGCGAATTCAACATAAGCCTGACCTTTTAAAAGAACATGAAGAAAATCCACAAAATGCTTTTTATCTGTTTCGGAGGCAAAATCAAAGCGGAAAGGCGCATCCCATTCGTCAAAAATGAAGAAAAATCCCTCGCCGGTCTTAAGCCAACATTCTTTGAGCAAATCAGACAGTGTGAGTTTTTCAGAGAGGTTTAGATTTTGGTATGATGATAGAATATCCTGTTTTAACTTGGAAATAATTCTTGCAAGATAAGAATCGAAAGTGTCATCAGATTCAACATTCTGGCTGAAATCGATGAAAATGACATTATGCTTTTGCTGATGTTTTTTGACGATTTCTGTTTCTTTACTGATTGCTAAGCCTTCAAAAATCGTGGTGGAATCAACTTTTCCAAAAAATGAGGCAATCATGTTGGCGGCAATGCTCTTTCCGAAACGGCGGGGGCGGGTAATACAGACAAATCGATTTTCATCATTTATGCTGGGAACCAAATCCCTGATTAAAGGAGATTTATCTACATAATTTGAAGCATTGCGCGCCTTACGAAAATTTTCGAGAAAAAGACTGCTGTTCAGATAATTGCTCATAGACAGAAGTATATCACAGATTTGAGAATTTTTCACTTGACTGGATGTTTGCGGGGAAAAAATCAAAAATTCTGCAAAATCCTTCTTGCTTGGTCATTAGATGACTACCCCCCCCGTTATAATAATCTTAAATTTTATGAAAAAAGGGGGCTTTCAATGAAAGCAATTAAGAAAATTTTGGCAGTTTTGCTCGCAGGAGCATTGGTTTTTGGCTTCGCAGCCTGTTCAAGCGATGATGATGACGGAAGCGGTTCGACAGTGCAAGTTACAGGCATAAATCCGTATCAGGTAACACAAGCTTCTTATGGCTGTTGGATAGAAATTACTCCAGAAAAACCTTCTGCAGGACAGACTGTTACTGTAAAAGCAACGCTTGGCAAAATCACAAGCATTACGGCGAAAAAAAATAAGCTGGATTTGCAGGCTGGAAAAATTGAATATTTTGATGAGATTGGATTGACTACAGTAAAGGAAGGTGAAGAATATACATTCGTTATGCCTGAAGGTTATGGAGTATATGTAGAGGCAAAAGGAACAACAACATATAAAAATGATGACGATGGCGGAAATTCTGGCAGCGGAACAACAACAGTTTCAGATTCTACAACGACTACCACATCTAAAACCAAGTCTTCAAAGAATTACCCATTTTCTGGAACAACATGGGTAGAGCAAGGCGGTTCTACGACATATACTTTTAGCGAGTCTACTTATAAGGTTGAGGGTGGAGTAAGTACAGTGTGGGGTATAGCGTATAGTGTTGAAAAAGAAGGCGATGCTTATATAACAAAAACAGGGACAAGGCGTGAAAGTTTTAAAGTCGATTCTGCTGATGCAACAACCGCTACTTTAACTTATGAAGTTGGAACATATCGCAATGGAAAATATACAACAAGTAGAGTTGAAACATCAACTTACATAAGAAAATAATAATTTTTGACTAAGTGGCGGCAGGGGCTTTTCCTTGCCGCTCTTTTGCATTTCCTGCAACTCCGTGATATATTGCACACATGCCCGGTCACAAAACATCGCACACCCAGCTTGAACGCTTCCGCCTGATTGATTCTCTTCTTTCTTCGGGCGAAACCATTTCCTTTGATGACATTCTTGAAAAGCTCCGTTCCATTCTTCGCGACCCGGCTCTTTCTGAAAGCACTCTCCGCCGGGATTTCCGCTACATGAAGAATGAGCTTGCCGCTCCCCTCGAATACGATGCAAAAAAGTATGGCTGGCATTACACAAAGACCTACAAACTTCCTTCATCCGGTTTTACTGATGATGAAATTCTTGCCCTGCATCTGGTTCAAAAACTGATCGGGCAACATTCTTCGGGGGATTTTATTTTCAAGTCCATTCAGACTCTTCTTGAAAAAATCAGTCCGTCATTGAATCTTGATGAAGAAAAGAAAGCCGAGCCTGTGAGAGAAGGTGAACTGGATTTTGGGGAAGCGGACTCAAAAGCTCTTACAATTTATGACCGGATTTTTGTTCCTGCCCGTCCAAAGCCTGTGCTTGAAAAAGAGGCTTGCAAAAAACTCCTTCTTGCCCTCAAAAACAATTTCACGCTTGATTTTTATTACAACAGCAAGTGGGAGCCAGATGAGCGTCACCGTCAGATTCTGCCATATCAGCTTGTCCTTGATGAAGGAGCCATTTATTTGTACGGGGCGAGACGCACCGAGCCGGACAATCCGCGCCTGTTCAATCTCACAAAAATGCGCAATGTCGAAGTGATTCGCGGAAAGCCTTTTGATTTGCCTGCAAATTTTCGTTTTCATGAAGAGGCTGAGCAGGGAAGGTTCGGGGCCTTTCAGTATGACGACTATTTTGACTTCAAGATTGAATTCTACGGTGAAGCACGAAAGCTTGTTCATGAATTTGTGTGGTCGGACAATCAGCAGCTCGAAGAAAATAACGAGAAGAATATGACCACGCTCACTTTCACAAGCTCTCAGTGGCTCCCGGTTCAACGGTGGCTTCTTTCCTTTGGTGCAGATGCAAAGCCGATTGAGCCGGACTGGTTCGTTGCCGAATGGAAGGAAACGATTCGCAAAATGGCGGAAAATGTGTAGAAAGTCAAGCGCTCAAGGAACTTAGATTATATTTTTACAAAATCTTTTCACAATGTTTAATCCCCAGCCTTTATCTGTATAAAAAGTCATAATCTGTGCTATAATATCCATATGGAAAAACTACAGCTTTTACCGCTTGGCGTGCAGGATTTTAGTATTCTTCGCGATGGGGATTATCTTTATGTCGATAAGACTTCTCTGGTTTATGAGCTGACTCATACGCAAAGGGCTGTCTTTTTGAGCCGTCCCCGTCGTTTTGGTAAAAGCCTTTTACTTTCTACAATCAAGTATTATTTTCTTGGTCGAAAAGATTTGTTCACCGGGCTTGCAATCGAGAAGCTGGAAGAGCAGAGTAAGGAGCCTTGGGCCGAATATCCTGTAATGTATTTTTCGCTTGCAAGCGGGGAATTTATGGAAAAGGATGGCCTTGCAAAAAAGCTCAGGACTTCATTAAATGATTTTGAAGAAAAGTATGAGCTTCCTCATGATGAGGTAACACTTGCCATCCGCTTTGCAAAAGCTCTGGAAAATGCAAATAAAAAAACAGGCCGAAAAGTTGTTGTCCTCGTAGACGAATATGACAATCCTCTCCTAAAAAACATGACTGTAAATCCCCGGCAGGAAGAAGCCAACCGCAATTTGTACAAAGCCTTTTTTGCCACTCTTAAAGATTGCGATGAGTACCTGCGCTTTTACATGTTCACCGGAGTTACAAAATTCAGCAAGGTTAGTATTTTCAGCGATTTGAATCAGCTTAATGATATTTCCCTTGATGATGAATATGCTTCAATTTGTGGAATAACGCAGATAGAACTTGAAAACTCGTTTATCCCAAATATACAAAATCTTTCTAAAGAAAATGGCTTCACAAAAGAAGAAGCTCTTGTTGAACTAAAACGAATGTATGATGGTTATCATTTTAGTAAAAGTTGTGTGGATATTTATAACCCCTTCAGCCTTATAAAGGCATTTATAAAAAATGATTTTGGCAGCTACTGGTTTGAAAGTGGCACACCGACATTTCTGATTAATAAACTTAATTCTGCTCATTATGATGTACGTCATTTTGATGAAGAGCCAAAGGTTTCAGAGTCAGCCTTGAAGGATTATCGTCCTGAAAATCTTGATCCTATTCCGCTTTTTTATCAATCAGGTTATCTGACAATCAAAGGATGGAATCAACGACAGCGTACATATAAACTTGGATTTCCTAATGCAGAAGTAAAATATGGTTTTCTAGAAGCTTTAGTTCCAAGCTATCTTCATGTGGAAGACAAGCCCGCTCCCTTTAATATTGATCTTTTAGACGATGCCGTAGAAGAAGGCGATACGGATG
>CALGGS010000217.1 GCA_937915735.1 uncultured Treponema sp. | reverse complement strand
AATCTTGCCAAACAGAGCATACAGGTGTTATACTCTGATAAACAGAGTTTTATAAGAATATTCTTGTTTTTACATACGAGAAAAAAGCAGGAGAAGTTTATCATGTCATCAACTCATGTATTTAATGTCAAATATCAACTGAAAAGTGGAACAATTATGGTTCGTATGATTAATGCAACCAATTCTCGTGAAGCTCGTGAAAAAATCAAAATGGGACAATCTGATTTAACGAAAATTATTGCCGTTGTAAAAGTACGATAAGGAGTTATTATGGGTTTTATTCTTGGATTATTTTTATTGTTTGTTATTGGTGGAATTGTGCTTCGGTTTTCAAAGCGGTTCAAGATTTCAGCATGGCAAGTCGTCATTTATCTTTTTTGTTGGATTGCAGGTGGTGCGGTCTTTACCAGAATTGTAAAGAGTTCAAGTGATTCTGGCGAAAAAAACATGATTGGTATGATTGTATATGCCCTTGTTATCATTTTTATGCCGTGGATTATTATTAATGGCTTGAAAGTTCTTGGAAGAATCATCGGATGGGCAATTGGTGGCTGGTCGAATATCGAATCAAAAGAATCTGATGAAAAAAAATGAGGTAAAGATTTATGGCAAAAGAAGTAGACAGTTTTGAACAATTTGAGGAACTTTCTGAACAGGATAGAATTCTTGCAGTTCTTGGAGCTTTTTTAGGCGGAGAATGCACTGATATTACAAAAAATGAAGTATCCTTTGTACAGGACTTTTTTCAGGATAAAATAGACTTGGATTCTGAAGAACTTGAAGAAACGATACAAGAATACGCGGATAAATTTGATGAATATTCGTATGGAATGATTGAGACGATAGTTGAAAATCTTGATGATGAAGAGCGAGAACTGCTATATTATCAACTTTTTGTAACCGCTTATGCCGTTTCGATGTCAAGTCATTCGTTCTTTCGTGCTCAATTTCTTGTTCGCTCTCAAGAGATGTTTGAAATCGGAAATGCAACGGTTGGTGTTATGACAACATCATGTGCAAATGCAATTGGCGTGAGTGAAAATGAGGTTGCTGCTTTTTATGCTCAGATGAAATCTTACGCTTCTACAAAGAATGTGCTTTTGACAAAGAGACAAATTGCAGAGCACAACTGGCAACATAATATAATCGTCAACTATAAAGAAAATGATGATATAGATTCGCTTGCTCTTATGCAGGAGCTTTCAGCACTAATGACGAGTGGAAAAATCACCAATGAAGAATTCAATGAACGGCTTTCCGAAGAGGCAGACAAAGGAAATTCTTTTGCATTGTATACGCTTGGTTCTAGATATTTCATCGGAAAAGGAATAAAACAGGATATAAGAAAAGCAATTTCTCTCTTAACGCAAGCAGCCGATAAAGGCGACATACAGGCATATTATCCTCTGGCACTTATCTATGAAAAAAACGACTACACAGAAGATGCTTTAGAATATTACAGACTTTCAGCAGATGAAGGGAATATGGATGCACTGTTCCACTATGGCGTCATGCTTTTTGAGAACACCGACGATGAAGAAGACAAAAGTATGGGGCTTACATATATCCGTCATGCCGCGTATAACGGAGTTCTAGATGCTGCTGAATATTTGAAAAAGCTATAGGCAAGAATTAAATAAGGGCAATTAATCCGCCCAATTTTTTTCACATAGCAAATGAATACATTAATTTAATGTATGCCAGTCTCGGAAATGGAGGCTGGCATTGTTCGTTTTAAGATTTGCTATCTACAAACTATTCAATCTGAGATGCTCTCTTCAGCAATGGAATTAATCCGATTGATATCAAAGCCGTACACCTCCTTGTATTCCAGGAAAAAATCTTGGACGCTTTTTATAGCCGTATGTACAGAGTTGTCATCTTTTGCATTGCCGTACAAGTGAAACAAAATTTCATAGCAAACTTCGAAAGATTCTTTTATCTGCTTTTTCAAATTTTCATCGTAGTTGTCATAGTTTTGCTTGCAGATTTTTACAAAGTCTGTAATGCTGGATAAGATTCGCTCTTTAAATTCTGGAATGGCGTATTTGCTAAAATCATCATAGGACTGCTGAATCCGAAAGCAAACTGTGTGAATTTCTTTTTCAGCAAGCTTGGAATTTAGAGCCTCGTTTTTGCATTCTAAATCAGCATTTGCTTGCCGCAAAAAATTGTTGTCTTGCATAAGAAAATAATTAGTCCAGCCGGCTGCGTTGTTTTCATTTTGGACACGATAAAATGCCTCTGGAGTGGCAAAAGTTTCTTGAATCATGCCTTTTATGCCTTTTTCGGGATGAAAAACAGTCTTAAAATCTGGTTCAGGTTCATAATAACAATCAAACATGACAAACTCCTTTTATTTTTTCAGACTTTTGCTTATTATGGGTGTAAAAGAGCCTTATTTGAATAGTGAAAAATCGATTTAAAAATTCACTATACACGGCGGAGCATTATGAAAACAAGCTATCGTGAAATAATCATCAAAAATATTCCTCACGTAGAGGACGACGAGAATTTTTACAACAACGCCATAAAAAAAATAAATGAAATGCTCGATCGCCTTGATTTGAAGGATTTTATTGATTCCGTTATCGGAGCTGATTTGCCAGTAGATGCTGCAAAGAGGATAAAAATTATAATCGCAAAATTGTATGATAATTACAGTTCCGAGAATTTCGGCAAATTGATTCGCTCTTCTGAATTGGATTCGCTTTTAAAAGCTGACTGTTTGTCTGACAATTGCAAAAAAATCGATGTGATTTTGGGCTTTTACGAATTTATTGCAACTTTGATTGAAAAAGACAAGCGAAAAGATTTCATTTTTTCGTTTTATATAGCGAGAAAATGCCTTTGTCTAAAGCAAGTTCAATCATTTTACAATCTTTTTTCTGCTATTCCCAAAAAATTCGGACCGCTTACAGTGGACACAATCAGCCTTACAAAATTCTGTTTCGAGAAAAGCATTTCTTTGATGGACGAATTGAATGGCGTAATCGATAATTTTTCTGACATAAGATTTGAAGAACATTCTGAAAATGCGATTGCTGAAATATCGTCCTATTCAAAAGAGGAAAATGATGCTCAATTTTTGAGTTCAAATTATCTGAATCAGATTTATGATAATGAGCGTTTCAAAAAATTGGAGAAAGAAATCGAGCAACTTCGTAAAGGAATATTCAATTCAAGAAATCAAAGTAAAATTCAAAACCTTATTGTGGCACAGAAAAAACTTATCACAGAACTTGAGGATGAATATTTCAATTTGTTTTTGACTAATTTGAAAAATCAGAATGCCAAAGATTATTGGCTCGACATTTACTACAAATGGATAAAAACAGGAAAAATAAATTCCTCCGCCGTGAATGGATGTAAAAGTGCGGATGAAGTATTGGCGGAGGCAATTCAATGGTATAAAAATCTTGAAAGCAAGTTTTAAATGACACATTGATAAAGCTCTAAATCTTAGTCTCACCTACTACCCCCTTTTTACTATTCAAGCACAGATGTATTAAACACTACAAAAGAATAGACCTGTTCGGGAAACGCAGGTCACAGCGGCCACTGTTTCCGAACACCCAAATAAAAATAACCTAATTTATTGTCCGAGTAATGTGTTATATTTATTTATGTCTGTAATTCCATATGTGATAAAGTTTTGTGTGGAAATAAAATCTTATCACGGATTACAGATTTTAAATAGTACCTAATTTATCTTGGACAGTAGTAGTGTATTCGACTGAGAATCCATTCTTTTTAATTATATGGATAAGGAAAAATTCCTGGCACCGATAAAACAGGAATCTCAGCTACAGATGTTGAAACTGGTGATGATGTGGAATTAAAAGGTATGGAATCTTTTAACTTTACAGAAATCGACCCAAATGTGGAAGATTTTGAAAATGATGTTAGAAATGCAATTGAACAAAATAATCCTGATTTAGAAATTAATGATATTAATTTCTCTGACGATGAAGTCAATTTTTAAAAATCAAAGTTTTCCCTTGATTTTCCGTCAGTTTAATGCGATATTATAAGCGTAAGCAACAGGTTTGCTTGCGTGAGCGTTGAAGTAAGGTGTTGTGCCAACAAGCAGTGCCTTATCAGTTCCATAAGGGTTCGACATTTACCGCCAGTTGGCTAGGGAAACCGAAAGAAAATGTCTGTCTTTTATCCTGCTCAATCGGGCAGGATTTTTTTTGCAAAAATGAATTCTTTGTATCAAGCAGCTCAAAATTTTAACAAGCTTCTCGGAATAAAATATGAAATCATGCTCGGTAAAAAGGGTAATACGATTTTGTTTGAATTGACTTTTTCAAAGAACGATTTCTATCATCTGGCAGGATTACATTATCTCACGGATATTCGAGACTTAAAAAATGACAGGGCAAAGATTTTTGACAAACTGCTTGCAGATTTTGATTTCTCCGAAAAAATAGTAAAGTCAGATTTTTATGCAAGAATTCAAGAACGGGTAAATCACCTTGCGAATTTGGAATCAATAATCGACAGTAACAAGACGGTTTTCAAATATAACGAAAATGAACGCCCATTCTCTAAAATTAAGGCAGATTTCTTGCTGAAAAACAAAGAGGAGTACGAGAATCTTTTTCTATTTTTAGCGTACAGAAATGAATCTGAATGTTTCTGCCGCTCATTCTTTCCTGACAACAGGGTAGATTATGCTGAAAATCAGATTACGATGTCTCTCTTGAAAAAGAAAAAGATTTATATTTTGACTGGTGAAGAAATTGTTTTATATGAAGTGAAGCCCAAGCGTTAAGGATTGTAGGGGCGAGCCGCAGGCTCGTTGCGAAGCAATGAAGCGATAGCGGAACCCCGAAAAGCCTGACCCGAAGGGAGCAAAGCGACCGAAGGGGAACGCCCAAGTAAAAGAATGTCGTCTTTGTTCCGGGCTACGGTCTCAGCTCTCGTAAGTGAATTTAATGATCAGTAATTAGACGCAGATGCACACAGATACATGCGGATGTTTTTATACGGAAGTGTGTCTGTGTGTTGCTTGTGTTTTACGCCAGTTCCTTTTGTGGGAGGCTGGCTTTTTTTTGTTTAAATTATTGTGCTATAATTATTTTATGACTGAACTTCAACAAAAGCTTTTTTTGTTTGCAGATTTAAAATACAAGGATTTTCAGGGTGCTTTGATTCCTACGGTAAAAGAAAAGAGAGTAATCGGCGTGCGCACTCCTGTTTTGCGCTCAATTGCAAAGGAATGGTTTAGGCTCGGAAATTTCTATGATTTTTTTAAGGAAGTTCCTCATGAATATTTTGAGGAAAATCAAATTCACGGGTTCTTAATTGAACAAATTAAAGATTTTGATGAATGTGTAAACGAATTAAAGTGCTTCCTACCGTTCGTTAATAATTGGGCAACATGCGACCAGTGTACGCCGAAAGTATTAAAAAAAAATTGTGAAAAGCTTCTACCGATTGTTAGTAATTGGATTAATCTAATCCCTAGTGAAAAAAATGAATATACAATTCGTTTTGGTATTCGTATGTTTATGTGTTTTTATCTTGACGAAAATTTCAAGCCTGAATACTTACAAATGATAGCCAAAATAAAATCAGACCGATACTACATCAATATGATGATTGCCTGGTTTTTTGCCACAGCATTGGCTAAACAATGGGAAGAAACGCTACCGATTGTTAGCGACAAAATGCTGCTGGGGGATTGGGTACGGAAAAAAACAATTCAAAAAGCTTGTGAAAGTTTTAGAGTGAGCAAGGAGCACAAACAGATTTTGAAAAAATTGTAAAAAAATGGGGGCTGCCCGATATTTTTGGGACAGCCCCTCTGTCATTACAAGTGCAGCACTCTCTCTTTTATTTCCTGAGTGCGTCCCTGATTCCAATACTGAGTGCCGATGTAACCGCAGGTGCGGCGGGCGACATTCATTGTTGCCTGATCTTTGTTTCCACAGTTCGGACATTGCCAGATAAGCTTGTTGTCGCTGTCGGTTACGATTTGAATTTCGCCTGTGTAACCGCATTTCTGGCAGCAGTCAGATTTTGTGTTAAGCTCAGCATACATAATGTTCTCGTAAATGTGCTTTAAGAGAGTCATTACGGCCGGAATATTGTTTTCCATATTTGGAACTTCAACATAACTTACGGCACCGCCCGGGCTTAATTCCTGGAACTGGCTTTCAAATGAAAGTTTTGAGAAAGCGTCCATCTGCTCTGTAACATGAACATGATAGCTGTTGGTGATGTAGTTTTTGTCGGTAACACCCGGAATCTCACCGAATCGCTTTTTAAGACATTTTGCGAATTTGTATGTCGTTGACTCAAGAGGCGTTCCGTACAGTGAGAAAGCGATGTTTGAAGCAGCCTTCCATTCAGCACATTTTGCGTTCAAGTGTTTCATAATCTCGATTGCAAAAGGAGTTGCCTCCGGGTCTGTGTGAGGTTTTCCTGTCATATAGCGGACACACTCGCAAAGACCGGCGTATCCGAGCGAAATCGTTGAATATCCGCCAAAAAGAAGCTTGTCGATTTTTTCGCCTTTTTCCAGCCGGGCAAGAGCACCGTTCTGCCAGAGAATTGGAGCGACATCGCTTGGAGTACCCAAAAGCCGCTGGTGTCGTCGCAAGAGAGCCTTGTGGCAAAGCTCAAGTCTTTCGTCAAAAATCTCCCAGAAGGATTTGTAGTCACCGCCAGAAGAACAAGCGACATCAACAAGGTTGATTGTAACAACACCCTGATTGAATCTGCCGTAGTATTTTGGCTTTCCGTTTGAGTCGAGGTAAGGAGTAAGGAAAGAGCGACAACCCATGCAAGGATAGCAGTTTCCGTTTCCGTTGTCGTCAACCTTAAGCTCAAGCATTTTCTTTTCAGAAATGTAATCGGGAACAAGTCGTCGGGCCGTACATTTTGCGGCAAGCTCCGTAAGAGCGTAATATTTTGAACCCGGCTCGATGTTATCTGGCTCCAAAACATAGATAAGTTTTGGAAATGCCGGAGTTACCCAGAAGCCTTTTTCGTTCTTAACGCCCTGGTATCGCTGTTTGAGCATTTCTTCGATAATCATTGCGAGGTCAGCTTTTTCCTGCTCATTCTTGGCTTCGTTTAAATACATAAAGACCGTAATGAAAGGAGACTGACCGTTTGTAGTCATAAGCGTTACAACCTGATACTGAATCGTCTGAACGCCACGAGTAATTTCGTCACGGACGCGCATCTCTACGATTTTGTTGAACTGGTCATCGCTGAATTTGACGCCTGTCTGCTCTTCGATTTTTGCCGTTTCCCGCTGAATTTTCTGCCGGCTCACATTTACAAAAGGAGCGAGGTGTGCGAGGGAAATTGACTGGCCACCATACTGGCAGGAAGCAACCTGCGCGATAATCTGTGTGGCGATGTTACATGCCGTTGAGAAAGAATGTGGAGTGTCTATTTTTGTCCCGGAAATAACGGTTCCATTCTGAAGCATATCTTCGAGATTTACGAGATCACAGTTGTGCATGTGCTGGGCAAAATAGTCCGCATCGTGGAAATGAATGAGACCTTCATCGTGAGCCTTTACTATGTCCTCGTCGAGCAAGAATCGTTTTGTGATGTCCTTTGAAACTTCGCCCGCCATATAGTCCCGCTGAACTGAAACGACAGTCGGGTTTTTGTTTGAATTTTCCTGCTTTACATCTTCGTTGTTACATTCGAGAAGCGACATGATTTGCGCGTCAGTTGAATTTGACTGGCGGCGGAGAGCATGCTGATAGCGGTATGTAATGTATTTTTTTGCGATGTCGAACGCACCTGCCTTCATAATGGCCTTTTCGACCAAATCCTGAATGGCTTCTACATTCATCTCGTGATTTTCGGCTTCACACTGCTGTTCGATTTTATGAGCAATGCTCTCGATTGTCGTGTGGCTTAGCTGATCCGACGGCGGAACCTCATTGTTCGCTTTTGAAATAGCCGTGATAATCTTGTTGAGATTGAAGACGACCTCTTCACCGTTGCGTTTAATAATTTTCATGCCGTTTCCCCTCCTGACATTTTTGATATATTTTTCTTTTTTTTGAAAAAAATACTTGACAAATCAAAAAAAGTCGTAGTGTTTTATAGACTTATTATCGACCAAAACAACACTACCTATAGCGTTTTTTTAAACTTTTTACAAATAATAAATTCAGAACGCATTTTAGTCAATCCATTTTTTAAAAGAAGTCAGTAAATTCAAAATGATGTCAGTTTTGTCTAATCAAGAGTTTTCTGCCTTATTTTTAGATTTTTTTAATTTTTTTAGATTTTTTATCATCTTGAACACGGCCAAAAGAAGAAGTAAAATGTACTCAATAAAGGGAGCGAAAAATGCCATTAAAACTGATTGGAACAATAATTCTTCTGATTCTCGTAACAATATTCGCCGGAGTCAATCTTGACAACAAATGCGACATCACCTTTGTTTTGTATACGCTAAAGGATGTTCCGGTTTTTATGACAGTAATCATTTCGTTTGCAATCGGTGCCGTTCTAATGATTCCGTTCACATTCGGAAAGAAAAAATCCGCCAAAAAGCTTGTCCAAGCTCCACAATCTGCTAAATCTCAAAATTCAAAAGATTCTGAAAAATCTAAAGATACAGAATCAAAAACACTCTTCGATTTTAAAATCAAGCGCGAAGTAAAAGACAAAGCCGAAAATAAAGAAAAAGACAAGAAAAAAGGAATTTTCGCCTTCGGTAAAAAAGAAACAAAAAAATCAGAAGAAGAATCTCCCAAAACAGAAGAAAGTCCAGACACTAAATAAATCTGGCCAATAACTAAAAACAGCAAAAATGACTTGCGTAATAATCGGTGCCGCGCCAATCAAAAATTACAAAAAAATACGCACTTATCTTCACAAAGATGATTTTGTCATAGCCTGTGATGCAGGTCTTAATCACTTAAAAAAGCTGCGCCTAAAGCCAAAGCTGATTGTCGGTGACTTTGACTCCCATAAAAAACCCAATTCATTCGTCGAAACGATTGTTCTTCCCCGCGAAAAAGATGACACGGACTCGGTTTTTGCCTTAAAAACAGCAATTTCCCGCGGATTTTCACACTTTATTTTTCTTGGAATGACTGGAAATCGCCTTGACCACACTCTCGGAAACCTTTCACTTTTGCTCAGATGTCACGAAAAAAATCTTTCGGCAATAATGCTAGATGATTTTTCAGAAATTCAGCTTGTCGGAAAAAAAGAAGTGGAAATTCCTGACAGCTTTCAATATTTCTCTCTCTTAACAATTTCTGGAAGTGCAAGCGGAGTCACGGTCAAAAATGCAAAATTTCCGCTTGAAAACGCCGTACTCACACCTGAAAATAACCAGCTCGGAGTCAGCAACGAAATTCTTCCAGGTAAAAAAGCTTTGGTTTCGGTTCGAAACGGCCTTCTTCTTTTGGTTAAATGTCATAAATTATGATATGCGGACTGGCTTTACCCTTCATTCTAGGGCTTCACCCGAAAATCTTCTTTACGCCCGCCTTAAACTGATTTCCACGGTCGAATTCGTTTTTAAACATTCCGAAACTCGTAGAACCGGGCGAGAACACGACAATCTGCGGATTTTTGAAGTCGTCACACTGGCTTTCTAAATCCGACTTAAGAGCGGCGAGCATTTCCTCAAGCGAAGCAAACGGCCCCTTGTAAGCGATTTTTTTAGCTTCAAAATCACCCATCATTTTGTCACTTGCGCTTCCACTAAGCAAATAAACGGCTTTTGGAACGATATTTTTTCCGTTGTCACAAATTCCATTTGCTATTGGGGACAAATCCAAGCCCTTGTCCGTGCCGCCTGTCAGGAAAATCACTGGACGGCCAAATGCCTGTGTCGCTTCTGCACTTGCTTCCGGAACCGTGGCTGCCGAGTCGTTGTAGAATCTAAAGGCAGTTTTTCCGATTTTGCACTCGTGGAAGAATTCAAGGCGATGCTCGATTCCGTTCCAGCGACCGAGAACCTCGATGATTCGCTCCGGAGAAACGCCCATAATACGCAAAACAAGGGCTGCGTTTAAAACATTCGCCCTCATATGCTTTCCAGGGACGATTAAATCTTTTAAAACTGTCTCTGTCGTCTTTTCATAGTCTTGTGGAAGCGTGTCCAAAATTTTTCTTGAAAGCCGGGCAACGCCCCTTCCGTTTTTTTCCTGCCAGACACCGAGAATTCCTTCTGGAAGAGCTTTTTTGCTATAGCGGAGAATCGTAGCCTTACATTCTTTTGCAAAAATATTTCCCCAGTTATCGATTAAAGTACCGCCGTCAGCCGCAGGGTCTGAGTCAAAATCAAAAATTGCAAAATCTTTTTTTGTCTGGTCGGCATAAATGAGCTTTTTGTCATTCACATAGGCGAGCATTGAATGATAAAAATTCTGATGATCTGGGATGATTTTCGTGATAATCGAGACCTTCGGCTTTAAAAGCTTTCTGCCCCGTAAATCCGCAAGCTGCCAGCTTGAAAGTTCCAGGACGACAGGCGTTGTTTCGTCTGTCTGGTCCAAAAAAGTAAGCGGCGAAACCGTAATGTTTCCGCCCAAAAAAGCGTTGAAGCCAGATTGCTTTAAACCATAATAAATTGCACTTACAGTCGAAGATTTTCCTTTTGAACCAGTGACAGCGATAACCGGAGCTTTAGAAAAAGCCAGGAACAGCGAAATGTCAGTTTCGATTGCCTTTGCCACAGCAAGATATTTGTTTCCGTCGTATTTTACGCCGGGATTTTTGATTACACAGTCAGCGTTTTCAAAATCTTCAATGCGATGCTCGCCAAGACGGTAGGAAAGACGGCTTTTGTCGAGCTTTATGTCATTGTTCAGCGAATCGACAGTAGTTCGTAAGTCGTCTTCGGTTTTCATGTCAGTTGCAAGAACAAAGGCTCCGTGATTCAAGAAAAATCTGACCGAAGCCTCACCTCCGCCGTTTAAGCCCAGGCCCATTACAACAATTTTTTTGTCTTTTATGTCTTCGAGAGATTTAAAAAAGCAGCCCTGCGGGTAAGTATGAGTTTTTGGCGGCAATGGTTCATTTGCATCTGACATAATTTTTTCCTATTGCAAAGTCGGATATTTTGCGAAATATTTTTTGACTTCTTCTGCGACAACTCCGCTCAAAACGATAAGAGAAATACAGTTAGGAATTGCCATAAGTCCGTTCGTAATGTCGGCGATTGTGAAAACTGCGTTGACCGTAAAATATGGTCCGATTGCGATTGCCACAATGTAAATCAGGCGGTAAACAAAAACGAGCTTCATTCTGCCGTTTGTAATGTATTCAAGACATTTTTCTGAATAATAGTCCCAGCCCAAAATCGTCGTAAAGGCAAAGAATGCGAGACACAGCATAAGCAAGAACTGAACGGAAACTCCGTCTCCGCCCAAGTCAAAAGAAAGAGCGGCGGCAGTAAGCTGAACGCCTTTTAAATTTCCAGAGCTTGCTATGAAAGTCGGGTCACAAAGAGCGATAACAATTGCAAGTCCTGTCATCGTACAAACAATCAGCGTGTCGATAACAGTTCCTGTCATATTTACCATACCCTGCTCAACCGGCTCATTTGTCTGAACCGGAGCGGCAGCAATCGGAGCCGAACCCAAGCCAGCCTCATTCGAGAAAATTCCCCGCGCAATACCCTTCTGCATTGACTCTGTAATTTGCTTAACGGTCCAGCCGACAGCACCGCCGGCTACAGCCTTAAATCCGAATGCAGATTTGAAAATAAGAGCAAAAGCTGCCGGGACTTTAGTTGCATTCATAAGAATTACAGAAAGGCCAAGAAAAACATAGATGATTGCCATTGCAGGAACGACTTTTTCTGCAACCTTAGAGATTCGTTTAAGACCTCCCAAAATTACGAGAGCCGCACAAATTGTTACGACAGCACCGCCAATGACAGTTGCCCATGTGTAAGAATTTTCACCGATTGTAAAAGCAATGTTCGCGTTGTTTGAATCAAAAGCCATATTTACGGCAGAAGTGATTCCGTTAATCTGAGTCATTGTTCCAATGCCAAGAAGACCAGCAAGGACTCCGAAAACAGCGAAAAGAATAGCAAGCCACTTCCATTTTGCGCCCATACCCTTTTCGATTGTGTAGAAGGGGCCGCCCAAAACATGACCGTCTTCCTTTACTTCGCGATATTTGATTGCCAGCATACATTCAGCGAATTTTGTCGCCGTTCCCAAAATTGCCGCAATCCACATCCAGAAAAGAGCACCCGGTCCGCCGGCAGCGATAGCCGTTGCAACACCGACGATATTTCCAGTTCCGATTGTTGCAGAAAGTGCCGTACAAAGGGCAGAAAAGCCTGAAAGCTCGCCGTGACCTTCATTTTCTTTGAAAATTGATTTAAAAGCCCGGCCAAGCTTTGTGAACTGAATACCACGGGCACGAATTGTAAGAACCAAGCCCGTCGCCAGAATAAGAATGATTGTAGGAATTCCCCAAACAATATCATCGATTTGATTGAGTATTGCATCAAACATTTTTAACTCCTTAAAATTTATACTCATTTTAGAATATCGGAATTTTTTATCGATGACTATAGTTTGACTTCAAAGTAAAAATGACTAATCCACGAATTCTCGTGCTACAGTTCGGCCTGCAATCGTAAGAAGCAATTCGCTGCCCTTTTGCGCGGCGTATGGAATCGTGACACTTCCACCCTTGTGCTTTAAGGTGACAATTGTTTCTTTTACGCCAGCTTTTGAAGATTCAAGCGTCATTTCAACAGCGTAAGGATAATTCGGAAGATTCGCCTGGAAAAGCCCGATGACTTCATCATCATTTTGTTTTTTAGGAAGAGCAATTTCCGCCGAAACCCGCGCATAATTCGGAACAAACTGAGAAGAATCTTTTTCCTGGCTTACGACAGTACCTTCTGACTCGCCATCTTGCACAATATGACTCGTAAAATCAAAAATTACTTTAGAGCCGGAAAGAGTTTGCAAAAGAGCGTTTATCCCAAGCCCCGTAATTTTCGGAACACGGGTATTTTCGTACTCAGCACCCTTACTGACAATCAGCTTGACTGTAACAGGATTTGAGATAATCGTACCCTCTGGCGGGTCCTGTGCCAAAATTGTGCCGGCCTCGCTTTGATCAGATTTGTAGCTTGGCTCCGCAAGAACAATCAGAGGCCTGCTTGAACCAGTAAACATTGTCTGCAGGTTGATTTTGACATCATCATAATTCTGGCCAATATAATTTTCTACATGGTCTAAGATAGTTCCCCGGCTGACAGTCAGATTGATTCTTCTGCCTGCCTTAACGATTGCCCCGCTTTCAGGATTTTGATTTAAGATTTTTCCCGCATCATCAGGATTATCTGTATATTTTAGCTGAATTTTTGGATAAAGCTCCTTCGCCTGAAGCTCAAGGAGTGCCGTAGTAAGTTCTTTCCCCTCGACATTCGGAACCATAACCTGCTCAGGGCCTCGGACGGTTATAAAAAACACAATCCAACAGAGCGCAAACATAAAGATTAAGGCAAGGACAACAACAAGAAAAAAAGCTTTTTTATTTTGATTTAGAGAATTAAGTGTCTCAACAGAAGATTCTTTGATTTTATCTTTTAAATTCATTCAGACATAATAATACAGATTCAACAAAGATTCTAGCACCATTGAATTAAAGACAAGGAAAGACAAAAAAAGCCGCATTCCAAATGAACGCGGCCTTTAAGTGAACAAAAATTCAGCGGTTAATTATTCGGCTTTTGGCAAGCTTGGGTGCTTAACATGAGCTGCTCCGAGAATTGAGCCAGCCAAAGAAACCAAGACACCGACCAATACAAAATAACCACCAACTGAGTAGTAACCGATAATTGGTGCCACGCTCAAAGTTAGTGGAATTGAGAATGTTGCGGCCAAACCAAATGCGATTGAAAGCAATACGACAACAATGTCACCGATGATTGTTTTTGTAAGGAAGAAAAGCACGATTCCTGCGATTGAACAAAGCCAAACGATTACAAGGAATGTAGCGTTATATGCAGTTCCTGGAATATAGTCGAAATCACCGTAGTCAAGACCGGCCTGATTAAGAACCTTGCAAGCCTGGAAAAGATTAAAATGATTTGTTTCGAATTCAAAATCCTTTTCCATATCTTCTGGCTTAACATGAGCAAATTCTTCATCCGGAAGGACATTTCCGTCTTTGTCAAAGTTGATTGCATAAGTGAGTTTTGGCAATCCGTTTTCGCCAAGAATAACGGCCTTCTCTCCTTCGTCATTTTCTTCGACTTCGGCTTCTACGACTACATATTTGTAAGAGGTTGTAGTCTCGACAATTTTGTTTCCGTCTTTGTCAAGAACATATTCAAAAAGCGGCTCGCCATCCTGAAATTTCTGGCGACCATATTCGTCT
The DNA here is from genome assembly GCA_937915735.1 of uncultured Treponema sp. Lineage (GTDB taxonomy): Bacteria > Spirochaetota > Spirochaetia > Treponematales > Treponemataceae > Treponema_D. The sequence goes on along the minus strand of CALGGS010000217.1, from coordinate 3,890 downwards.
TTTATGTAATTCTTTTTGAAGTCAGTAACGACTTCTTTTTTAGAAGCAAAGTGAACAAAGGCTCGTTCAGGCTCGTCATATTCAAGGTCATCGAAGTCATCTTCTTCTGTTTCTGCCAAAGCATCTTCAGAAAGCTCGTCTTCTTCAAGTGTTTCCTGCTCAGAAAGCTCGTCCGTAGCTTCTGCGACTGTTTCAACTGCTTCGGCTGCTTTTGCTACAGTTAAGTCAGTTTTGGTTACAATCTGCTTTACGAAGATAGTCGGAATTAAGAATCCGATAAAAGCAAGTACCATACCTGCGAGAAAGATTACTCGGTCAATCGAGCGCTCTTTTTTTAGTTTGTCAAAATATTGCATTTTATTCTCCTCTTTTAGTGGAACAATAGTTTTTTCATTATACATAACTTTTTCCCATTTATCAATTGAAATTTTTGTATTATAATGACATTTATGAGTACTATTTACGACAAAGCACTAGAAAAACACAATGAATGGAAGGGCAAAATCTCTACCGAGCTAAAAATGCCTTTGGAAAATCGTGACGATCTCTCTGTAGCTTACACGCCCGGAGTTGCAGAACCCTGCCGGCAGATTCATAAAAATCCTGATGATGTCTACAAGTACACCTGGAAGGGAAACACTATCGCCGTCGTTTCTGACGGAACGGCCGTTTTGGGCTTGGGAGACATCGGGCCTGCCGCAGGACTTCCCGTTATGGAAGGAAAATGTGTTCTTTTTAAGAAATTTGCAGGAGTGGACGCAGTTCCCCTTTGCATTGATACAAAAGACCCCCAGAAAATCATAGAATTCTGTAAGCAGATTGCCCCCACTTTCGGCGGAATCAACCTTGAAGACATTTCCGCTCCCCGCTGTGTTGAGATTGAACGCACGCTGATTAAAGAACTGGATATTCCTGTTTTCCACGATGACCAGCACGGAACGGCAATCGTCGTAACGGCGGCAATCATGAACGCCCTCAAAGTCGCAGGAAAAAAGGCAGAGGACTGCACTCTTGTTGTGAGCGGTGCGGGCGCAGCAGGAAGTTCAATCATCCGTATGCTGCACAAATTCGGTATCGGAAAAATCTACGCATTCAACATCAACGGAATCATTATTAAGGAAGATTACGACAAGTACGACTTTTTGACAAAAGAGCTTACTGAAATCACAAATCCAGACAACCGCCGAATCACCATGAAAGAAGCAATGGTCGGCGCTGATATTTTCGTGGGAGTAAGCGCTCCAAATCTTGTAAGCGAAGAAATGGTCAAGTCTATGGCACCAAAATCAATTCTTTTTGCCATGGCAAACCCTGAGCCTGAAATCACTTACGAAAAGGCAAAGGCGGCGGGAGCCTACATCATCGGAACCGGACGAAGCGACTACCCCAACCAAATCAACAACATCCTCGCTTTCCCAGGCCTTTTCCGCGGAGCATTAGACTGTCGTGCATCTAAAATCACCGAAGAAATGAAGATTGCCGCCGCCCGTGGTCTTGCAAGCCTTGTCTCAGAAAGCGAGCTGGGCCCTGATATGATTATCCCCAACCCATTTGACCCGCGCGTGGCAAAAACAGTGGCAAAAGCCGTCGCAGAAGAAGCGCGAAAGGCTGGATTGGCAAGAAATTTCTAAAATGCAGCCGCTTTTATATTGACCTCAATGCAAAAAATTTGATAAACTGTTAGCCACTACCAAATTTTTTGCGGGGTAAAGGAAGCCTTGCAAAATTGCTCAACAATATCAATCAAATATTTTAGGAGAATGTTCTATGAAACGAACATACCAGCCAAGTAAAGTAAAACGAAACAGAAAATTTGGATTCCGCGCACGCATGGCAACTCGCGGTGGTCGTATGGTACTCGCTCGCCGAAGAGCAAAAGGCCGACACAAGCTCTCTGTTTGTGACGAAGGCAAAAAATACTAAAAAGGTTGCCGTTGCAGCACGGCAATAACACTTGAGAGGCAGATTTATGAAATCAGCAGGTTTTAAGCGCGAAGAGCATATCAAAAGGCCTAACGATTTCAAAAATCTGTTCAAAAATGGAAAAAGGGCAAGCGTGGCAGGTGCAAAACTTTTTTATCTGCCAAACGATTTGGGCTTTAACCGAATCGGCTTTCCTCTTCCACGCGGTTACGGAAACGCAGTTCAGCGAAATCAATCAAAAAGGTTCAGCCGCGAAACTTACCGAAATTTCAAATCAAAGCTTAATTCAGGATTCGACATCCTTTTCTTAGTCTATCCCCCAACACAAAAAGACTCTTTGGAAGCGCGAAAAGCACAGTTTCAAACCTTGTGCGAAAAAGCAGGCTTACTCAAATGAAGGACATTCTCGTATTTCTTTTGTGTCTTCCAATCCGCTTTTACAGAAAATTTATCTCGCCTCTAAAAAGACCTTGCTGCCGTTTTTATCCGACTTGCTCTGAGTATGCGCTGGAAGCTTTAAAAAAACACGGAGCCGTAAAAGGAATGTATCTTTCTACAAAAAGAATCTTAAAATGCAATCCGTTTTTTTCTGGCGGCTATGACCCCGTTCCATAAAAATCCGCTTAAAACAGAACTATTCCAAAATCGTAATTTCAACCCGCCTGTTCAAAGCCCTTCCCTCGTTTGTGGAATTACTTGCTATCGGTTTGTTTCCGCCGTGTCCCTTGCAGATAAATCTTTCCGCATTAATTCCTCTGTTTGCAAGCTCGGCAGCGATTCTGCGGGCACGCTCCTCAGAAAGTTTTTGCTCTCCGCCTGGTTTTCCCACAGAAGCCGTGTGACCTTCTATTAAGAATTGAGAAGAAGGGGCCAGTTTTAGCACTTTTGCAATTTCATCAAGCCGTGATTTTTCACTTGAAAGTATTTCGTCGCTGTCGGCCTTGAATTTTATGTCCCGAACCGAAAGACGGAGTCCTGCGCTCGTTTCCTCGAAGACCATATTTGCGTCCGTGGATTTCTCGACTCCCTTGCGCTCGCCCGAAATGCCGGGAGTTGAAGTTGCCTTGCCAGTTGAATTATCTGCTTTTGCGATTCTGTTAAGAGCCTGTATGATTTTTTCCCTGTCGATTGCCGGAGGATATTCAGTGAACATCGTAATCGTTCCTTTCAGGTTCACCTGAGTCCCATCTGAATAAACAAAGCTTTCGTCAACATTATCGCTGATTAAAATGGCTTCTCCTGTCGCCTTCCGTACGATTATATCTGCCTTGTGGCCGCCAGTGGCTTTTTTTAACGCTTCGTCTCCCTTAACATCTCTGTCAAAATTAGAAAATCCGTAGTTTGTCTGCCAGATTGCCTTAATTCTGTAGACTTCTTCGCCCTTGTAGGATTCTTCACCAGCGAATGTATAGCGGACAATTATCGGTATTCTTGTAAAAATGCCCTTGTTCATCGGGTCCACTGCGCGCTCTGCTTCTCCCTTCCAGCTGTCACCGACTTTGAGCTGTTCGCTCGTATACGAAGGAAAACTTCGGAAAGTCGGGTAGCCATTGTCTTCAAGCATAGTCATTTTTCCGTCAGCAGAAATCTTAAAAACGGAAGGAATTGCATCGTGAATTCCCGTCATAGTCGCCCTTGAATCTCGAAGAGTCTCTTCCATAACGAAGAAATTCCCGTCATAAAAACGGTCAAACTTAGAGACTTTAACTCCTGACCGTGAATCCGAACGGCTTATAAACGAACGCACTTCCCGACTGGTTAGTCCTGAATATTTTCCGTTGACATAACGGCGGAGATTTGTCCGTTCAACCATTTTGTAGCTGGAATCGCCTGAATAAGCAAGCTTTACCTGCGCGAAAGAAACAAATGAAACTAAAAATAAGCCGACAGCGATAGAAAATTTCTTCATATACAGATTATCGGCAGAAATAGATTTCTCGGCTACGCTCGATTTGAGAATTGAATTA
>CALGGS010000216.1 GCA_937915735.1 uncultured Treponema sp. | reverse complement strand
TCTTTGTTGATGACGATGAAGAAGAAGGAAATTCAGAACCAGGTCTGTTTAGTGAAGACGAAGACCCACTCTATGATCAGGCATTACAGATTGTCGTTCAGACTGGAAAAGCCAGCGCAAGTTACATTCAGCGTCGCTTAAAGATTGGCTATAACCGTGCAGCCCGACTTGTCGAAGAAATGGAAGAACGCGGCATCGTAGGACCTGCGAACGGAAGTAAGCCACGGGAAATAATTCACATGCCTTAAAAAATTGGTATAATCTAAGCTATGACTGATGACGCATTTATTTCCATAAACGAAATGATTCTAAACGCCTGCCAAAATATTGAAAAGGCGGAGCTTGAACGCAACAATAAGCTTTTAAAAACCTGGCGTACAACCTTGGAATCTATTCGCTCAAATGCAAAAAATGGCGAAAATTTAGGGACAAATCTCTACACCCATTCTCGCATCATCGACTTAAAAAATGATATTTTACTCGTTGAAGCCGATCATCCTGCCTGGATTCAAACACTGCGCCTTTATCAGAAATATATTTTGACTGGACTAAGGCGCAATGTCCCAGAATTAAAAATTTCATCCCTTGCTTTTAGGCTTCGCGGTACAAACGCTGAGCTTCATTCCCAAATTTCAGAAGAAAAAGCCCGCAGCGAAATCGAAGAACGAGTAAAAAAAGAAGAAGAGGCTCTTAAAAACTTCGACAGGGAAGCCTCTGCTTTTAAAGTTGAGTCTAACAATACTGAACTTGTGAAAAAATCTCTTCCAAAAAGTCTCCAAGAAACACTAGACAGACTGAAAAATGAAATTTTAAACGATGAAAAATAAAAATTTGAGGATTTTTTTATGAAAAACGAACGCTGGGTATTTTATAAAGATATTAAAGCTGAAAATGCAGGAAAAGGTGTTAGTCGCAGAGTTCTTGCCTACAGCGACGACTTAATGTGCGTGGAAAATATTTTTGAAAAAGGTGCTGTCGGCTCCCTTCATCATCATCCGCACACACAAATTACTTATGTTGTAAGCGGAAAATTCGAATTTGAGATTGACGGGGTTAAAAAAATCGTCACAAAAGGCGACACCATGCTAAAAATGAATGATGTCGTCCATGGTTGTGTCTGTCTTGAAGACGGTATTTTGCTGGATATTTTTAACCCCTATCGAAAAGATTTCGTTAAAGATTAAAATTCATCTTTTCTGCTGGATTTTTTGTAAGAAGACGCTCCGTTTCGCTCAGTCTGGGCGTGAGTTTTTCTGCCGAATGAGCGCTCACGGTCACCTCTTCCGCCAAAATCACGGTCACGACTAAAGCCTCGTTCCCTACCACCGAATCCGCCTCGGTCTCGTCTTCCGCCAAAGCCTCGCTCGCGGCCACCAAAATCATCGAAATCTCGTCCGCGGCCACCGCCAGCGTTGCCAGATTTTGAATCTACATGAACATGAGGAATAGCTCCGCTCTTTGAAAGGTCAAGAACCTTGTTTGCGCTGTCAATCGGAAGGCTTACAAGTGAGAAATTCTGAGAAACATCGATTCTGTCAACTAAGCGACCTGGAATATGGAGCAAATCACTAAAGTAATCAGCGATTCCTCGCGCATTGTATCCGTCCCGGCGACCAAGCTGAATGAAAAGCCGCTTCTGATTTGGAGAATCTTCACCGTCAAATCGTCTGCCGCCCATTCCTCGCTCGCCTCGCCTAGAGTCTCGTCCTCTTTCTCCGTTTCGCTCGCCTTTTGGACGAATTGGAGTAATATTTCCATAGTGGGATTCGTCAAGAGATTTTCCGTAAGTTACGCTCAGAATGCCAGCCAATACATCCTCTGCATTCTGATTATCGCAAAGTTCAGCCGCCATTTTCACATAGATTTCATCTGCTTTAATGAGATTTGGAACAAAATCATCGGCCTTATCTAAATCTTCGCCTTCAACCTGAGCCTTTCCGCCACCGATGTAGACAACTCCGTCCTTCACATCGGCTGGATCCCGCATAAGTCCGAGCTGAACTTTTAAAGTCTCCAACATTCGCTCTCTCTTTACTTCGAGAACCTTTTTTACGCTTGGAACTTCTTCCTCGTTAAGCTCACCCTTCGCAGCCTTTCGCACGGTATTTTTAAGGAATTCAAGCTTTCGTCGCTCTTCAGGGCGAACAAAAGTAATTGCAGTTCCGCTTGTTCCAGCACGGCCTGTTCGACCAATTCGGTGAATATAAGTCGCTCCGTCATATGGAAGAGAATAATTTACGACATGGCTAAGACCGTTAATATCGATACCTCGGGCCGCAACATCGGTTGCCACAAGGATTCTGGTTTTTCTGCTTCTGAAACGAGCCAAGATTTTTTCTCGCTGACCTTGCGGAATGTCTCCGTGCAAAGCCGCAACATCATAGCCCTTTTCATCGAGCATTTTTGAAACATTGTCGGCATCATTTTTTGTCTGAGTAAAAACAAGTCCGTAAAAATTCGGGCTCATATCAATAATTCTGACCAAAGCCTCGATTTTGTCGCTTTCGCGGATAAACCAATATTTCTGCTCAATTAAAAGCGGCTCCTCAATAAAGCCCTCTTCCTCACAAATTTCATAGTCGCCCATGAACTGCTCTGCAATCCGAAGAATCGGTTTTGGCATTGTCGCACTGAAAAGCAAAATGCGTGCTTCAGGACGAGCCTGTTCAAAAATATGCTCAATGTCGTCGATGAAGCCCATATCAAGCATTTCATCGCCTTCATCAAGAATGAAATAATCGATTTGGTCGAGTTTTAATGTTCCCCGTTCAAGATGGTCTTGAATTCGGCCAGGAGTTCCTACAACAATTTCACAACCCTTTTTAAGGTCACGAATCTGGTCACGATAGCTTGCCCCGCCATACAAAACGGTCGTTCTTGGAAATTTTCCGCTCGAAAAAGTCTGAAGCTCATTGCAAGTCTGAATTGCAAGCTCTCGGGTCGGCTCAAGAATTACGGCACGAACATGGTCGCTTTCTTCATGAACCCGCTGAACGATTGGAAGACCGAATGCGGCCGTTTTTCCCGTTCCAGTCCGGGCCTTCGCAATAATGTTTGAGTCTCCATTTAAAAGACGAGGAATTGCAAGCACCTGAATTGGAGAAGGATGCTTAAAGCCTTTCTTTTCGATTGCCTCAAGAATAAAATCTTCAAGCCCTAAATCAGCAAAAGAAATTTCGTCATCATCAGGCTCTTCGCTATCGCTCAGGACATCACTGTCATCAGTATGGTCTTTGTCAAGATTGTCGACATAATCTTCTAAGGCAGATTTTTCGACACTTTCCCCAGTAGAGACAATAGTCTCGTCCAAGACGGCTTTACCGTCAAGTTCTTCTTTTTCCATTTGTGTTCCCCT
>CALGGS010000215.1 GCA_937915735.1 uncultured Treponema sp. | reverse complement strand
TCGAGATGAAAATCGCGTCCGGCTTGTAAGTGTCGTAAGTGTGCTGAACGATTTTGCGCAGGTCGTTCATTGCGCCGAAAACCGTGTCCTTTTCGTTCAAGTCCGTGCAGACAAAGACAGAATTAGTGGTTTTGTTGATTCGTGCGGCAATCTGACCGAATTTTACGTTGTCGTTACTGGCCATTGCGGTGCATCCTGCCGGCGCATGATAGACCACCGCCACATTTCTGATGGCGGCAAGGGCGTTTAAGGCACAGCCCGAAAGACATGAGCTTGACTGTGAGAAGCATCGCTCGCGATTTTTGAGTGAGCCGCATTCTGAGCGGTAAACAAGAGTCTCAAGGTCTCCGGTAAAGCCCGTGATTGAGCCAAGTCGGTTTTCACGGACTGCAAGATTTGCGTTTTTAAAATTATATGGCATAAATTTCTCCTTTTTGGGCGTTCCCTGCCTGCCCTTCGACTTCGCTCAGGGAACAGGCAGGTCGGGCTATTCGGGGTTCCGCTTTCGCTCCATTCGCTAAAGCGAACGGCTTCGCCGCCCCTACTATCCCTAACGCGTTTACAATTTCAGCTTGCTCATTGCGGCTGAGAAAATCTGTTCAAGGAGGTGCAAGCCTCCCGAATAGCCAGCGATGTGGTCGTTGATTACGAGCTTTTCAAGCATGGGATAGCTTACATTCACATAATGCGCCCCGATTTCTGCAGCAAGTTTTTTCTCCCAGTTTGAGCCGATGATGAGAGGAGTGCCCGCAAAGTCAGTCTTTCTGATTTGCTCCTGAATGTCGTGGCCGTCCGTAGTGAACTGAACCTGAGCCTGAATGCCATAGTTGAGGTTTGAAATCTCGTTTGCGATTTTGTCGCGGAAGGCTTCCGGCGCGTCATCGGTGATAAAGACTTTCTCAGGGAAAAGACCCATGTCGTTTACAAGGAATTTCGTGACCGCCATGGTGTACTGGCTGTCGCTGACCACGGTAAAGCGTTTTCCCAAGATTCGTGTCTCAAGAAGAGTATCTGCGAATCGCTCGATGTAATAGTAGAATTCCGCTTCCTTTTCGGTGATGACCTTTTCAACCAAATCCTTGTCAGCACCGGTAAATTCCTGAACTGCACGCAAGAATTTCGTTGTCTCGCTCGCTCCAATTGGCAGGATTGGATAATGCAAAAGGGGAATCTTGAATTTACTCTCAAGATATTTTGCGCTTTCCAAGCCGACCCAAGGCGAAATCAGAATAGTGAATTCAGCACGGGCGGCATTCTTTATGTTTTCGATTCCCCTGCCAAAACCGAAGATTGTGTTGGTCTTTAACCCGATGGCAGAGATAAGGTTTTCGATTTCCCGCAAATTTCCCAGCCAGTAAGGATCCTGCTGAGGAGGCCCTGCGAAAATGTTGACCAAGCCTTTGATTGTTCCGCCGGCTTCTTCACGCTCGTCTTTGACTTCCGGGCGGTTAAGGTACTGCTCAAAGATTGACTTTAAAATCCAGTCGTGACCCACATAGTTGTTGCCTTTAAAGCCCGGAGTTTTCGCCCAGATTACAGGCTTTTCCTCATCCTCAAATTCCTGGGCAACTTCCTTGATGTCGTCGCCGATAATCTCGCCCGTACAGCCTGAAAGTACCACGAAGAGGTCAGCATCGATTACCCGGAGGGCATTGTGAATCGTGGAACGGAGTTTTTCCGCTCCTCCAAAGACAACTTCCTTCTCCGAAATCGAAGTACAAGGGAAGATGTTGGGGCTGTAGCGGCCACTGGTTCCGTTGTTGTCGTTCAGTTTTGAAGCGCAGCCAGGTCCTGAGTGAAGGACAGGAATTGCCCCCGTGATTGACTGAACAGTCTGCATTGCAGCCAGCGCACACTTGTAACGCGGCTGGTCTAAGATTTTCGCCATATAGTACCTCTATTTCCTATCAATTTAGTAGGTATCTATATTCTAAGGATATTTACCTATCTAGTCAATAGGTAAAGAGGATTGCCATTGTCTGATTTTTGTTTTCTTAAAATTTGAATGGAAGATTTCAGCATTATTTTTATAAAAGAATTGATTCTGCCGTTTTCGAATACGGAGAAATTATGTTATGTGGACGGCGCACTGCACCACTTATTGTTAATAAGATAAATCTTCCGCCAGGTTTTCTCTGCTGTTAGACAATGTTGTGTATAGCATAAAAGAGCAAAATGGTGAAATAACTAAAACCGGCATTTTAAATTTATTTTTGATGGGGATTTTAAGAGGCCTTTGCTGGTTAGTTTTTTATGGAATCATTTATGGCATTATTTTTGCTGTGATGGTTGCAAATGACCTGGATGACAGCATTATATCACATTTACCATTGATATTATTTCTATATCCCTTATTCGCATTTTCTAGAGATTTAATTTATAGAAATAAACTTAAATAGCACTTTTTCGACGGCGGGTCTATTCGCAGTGCAGTTTCGAGCGGGCCCGCCTTTTTTTATTGACAAATATTCACTTTAGTTCATATAATTATTCTATGTGGAATGTTGATTCATCCGATGAATATGATGCCTGGTTTCTGACCTTGGACGAAGATAGTAAAGAAGCCGTATTGCAGAGAGTTCTTTTACTCCGGGAGTATGGCCCTAATCTTCCTCGTCCATATGCAGATGTTCTGCATGGTTCTAAAAAAGTTAAGAACCTGAAAGAACTTAGAAATCAAACTCAGCAACATTTATTGAGAGTTTCCTATTATTTTGATTCCACAAGAAATGCATTCTTGCTTACCGGCGGAGATAAGAAAGGAAAAGACCAAGACAAATTTTACAAGGATTTAATTGCTGAATCCGAAGTAATAATCGAAAGACATGAAAAGGAGTTGGAAAATGAAAGATGCAATCAAAATGATGGAAAATAATATGTCTCCAGAAGCAGTTAGACGAGCTCACATAAAAGCAGAACAGGATATTATGACAATCCGTCTTGCCCAGCTCCGTGAAGAACAGAATATAAAACAGTCAGAAATGGCAAACTTTACTCAGTCATCAGTTTCAAAAATTGAAAAAAGAAAAGATATAAAAATTTCAACTTTAATAGATTATCTCGACAGTCTAGGAATGGGCTTGGAAATAATCACCTACCCTAAAATGGGAGTTTCTAAAAAACAAGAAAAAGTACTGTTAAAAGTATAACAAAACCTAACACATATAAGGCCCCAGCTTGTCAATAAGAATCCTCAAAAAATAATCACTTA
>CALGGS010000214.1 GCA_937915735.1 uncultured Treponema sp. | reverse complement strand
AAAGTGATTCTCGCAAAATGCCCCTATGCGTACAGCAAGAGCGACAATCTTTTTGGAATGCGGATTCAAAAATTCGGCTCGGACTGGAAACGGACATGGGCATTCAAAATCGATGCGGAGCGTGCTCATCACGAAGGCTACGACAAAGAACGCTCTCACGGCACATTCGACCCGACGAGCGAATATCCGGGGTGTCCGTATTGCCACACGATAAACCTTGCGCAGTGTGCCTGTGGAAAATCTTTTTGTTTTAAAGTTGAAGGCGAATCACGGGCGAGAACCATGCGTCTTACCTGTCCGTGGTGCGGACAGACTGGCGAATATAACGCGGTTGAGACATTGGATTTACAAGGAGGCGGATTTTAATGGAATTCAAAACTGGTGAAATAATTCAACTTGAAGGCGGCAAGACCGCAAAAATCGTGAAGAAGCTCGGCGAGGGCGGTCAGGGCATCGTCTATTCCGTGAAGATTGACGGCAAGGACTATGCGCTCAAATGGTATACTTGCAAGCTCTCGAACAAAAAGGCGTTCCGTAAGAATTTGCAGGACAACATCGCAAGCGGCGCGCCAGACGGCAAATTTTTGTGGCCGCTCTACCTTACCGAAGAGCGCGACGGAAGTTTCGGCTATGTGATGGATTTGCGCCCGAAAGACTATGTGGAGTTCTCTGACATTTTGAATGCAAAAGTAGATTTTCCCGATACCAAAACAATTGTATACGCGGCTTTGAACATAGTAAATGCGTTCAAAAATTTGCACATGAAAGGGTTTTCGTATCAAGATTTGAATGACGGCGGATTTTTCATAAATATGCAAACAGGTGATGTGTTGATTTGTGATAACGACAATGTAACGCCGGGCGGAATAAAAAATCCCGGTAATGTGGGCGGAAAGCCGGGTTATATGGCTCCTGAAGTTTTTCGTGGTGATAATTTTCCCGGTGTGCTTACAGACAATTATTCACTTGCAGTTATTCTTTTTAAGTTATTCTGCTTACATGATCCTCTTATGGGAAAAGCTTATGTGGAATCAATTTGTATTACAGAAAAAAGAGAAATGGAATTATACGGAACCCATCCTGTTTTTATCTTTAATCCGCAGGATGACTCGAATAGACCTGTTTCTGGAATTCATTCAAATCCAATAAAAATCTGGCCTCGACTTCCGCAATATATAAAAGATGCTTTTATAAAATCCTTTGTTGATGGAATAAAAAATCCTAATGAAAGACTTCCAGATAACGAATGGCAGAAAAAGCTCTTAAGATTTCTTGATGAAATTCTGGTTTGCCCAATTTGCGGTAGCGAACACATGATTTATAAATTTTCTGCAAACCAGCCAATGAATTTTGCTTGCAAGCATGCATTCAGTTATCCGCATATTATGCATATAAAAAATTATACTGTTCCGCTTTTTCCTGGAACGAAGATTAGAGAATGTCACATTAATAAAGACAGTGATGATTACACAAAAATTGATGGGGAGGTAATCATGAATAGAAACAACAATTCCCTTTGGGGAATAAAAAATCTTAGCGATGTTACTTGGACTTTTTCTGCTCGTAACGGGGAACTAAAAATCGTCGAAAGAAATTCGGTTGTTCCCATTGCACAGGGAATGGAAATTAATTTTGGAAACACAACCGGAAAGGTTGGAAAATAATATTTGGAGGAAAAAATGGGACTTCATGATGGACGAGAGGAAATTGTAAAAAGACAATTAGTATTATTCTTTATCATTGACACTTCTGGATCAATGATGGGAAGTAAAATTACACAAGTAAATGAGGCAATAAGAGGCGTTCTTCCAGAGCTGCCAGATGCTGCAGGGGCTGATATAGATTTGAAGGTTGCCTGCTTAAAATTTTCTTCTGGTTGTGAATGGATGTATCCAACTCCAATAGCAGCGGAAAGTTTTTCTTGGCAGGAAGTTCAAGCTGATGGGGTTACAGACCTAGGCGCAGCCTTTGAAGAATTAAACAACAAATTATCAAAGAATGCATTTTTAACAGCTCCGTCAGGTTCTGTTGCTCCAGTTCTTTTTTTAATGAGTGATGGAGAACCTACGGATGACTATGTGTCAGGACTTAATAAACTAAAAAATAATAACTGGTATAAAAATGCTATAAAAGTTGCATTAGCAGTTGGCGATGATGCCAATAAGGATGTTCTAAAAGATTTTACAGGAAACATTGAAGCTGTAATTACAGTTCGTACTCCAGAAGCATTAAGAAAATGGATTCGAAAAGTATCTGTTACTTCTTCTATGATTGGAAGTAAGAGCCAGCCTGCAAGTGATGGCCAAATTCAGACAAAGCAAGATCAAATGATTGACCAAATTAAAGACATTGAACAGAGCGATCCAGATTTAAGTCAGACATCAACAAGCGGAGATGATTGGTAATCTGCCTATGCTGAACGGAATTTGCGTTGCTAAAGTCGGTGCTTCCCATCTTCGCGACAGTAAGCCTTTGCAGGATTCTGCAAAGGTCTTGCTGAAGAAAGGGTATGCTATTTTCTCTGTTGCGGATGGTCACGGTGGAGAAAAGTATTTTCGCAGTCAGTATGGCTCACAAATTGCTGTTATGATTGCGGAAAAAGAGTTTTCGTCCTTGCTTCAAAAAATCGCACAATTATCGGGGGAAAAAAGTCAAATTAATTGGGACTCGACAATTTTAAATGTAGAGAGGAACATTGTCGCAAAATGGAAGCATGCAGTAAAAAATCATTTCAAGAAATATCCATTTTCCGACAGCGAGAAAGAAATGTGTAAATCTCTGAATATCCCGCTTGAGAAATTCGACTATGTAAACAACAAGTTAGCTACTAATAATCTTGTAGACGCACAAAAACAAAAGTTGCCTGAAAATGCGATTGAAAAACTATATGGAACAACCTTGATTTCTTGCCTTTACATTCCAGAGCTTCTTTTAACGAAAGAAAATAAATGCTCGTTGTGGATTGCACTGCAAATCGGTGATGGAATGTGCCTTGCGAAAAAACAAACAGGCGAAATTATTTCTCCTATTCCAGAAGACAAAAGACTCGGATTCGGTGTTACGACAAGTTTATGCTCTAGCAATGCAGCAAATGAATTCCGTCATGCATACGGTTTTGACAAGTTGCAATATATTTGTGCTTGTAGCGATGGCGTACAGGATTCATATACTCCAGATGGATTGAAAAGTTTCACGAATGATATTTGTGAGAATATAAAGACATACGGCGTGGAGCGGGAACAGCAGGAGCTAGAAGACTTTTTTCCAAGACTAAGTGAAAAAGGAAGCGGAGATGATGTTTCGCTTGTGGGAGTGTTTGGATATGAGGAGATGTAATAAAATGACACACAGAGAAATAATGACTGAATTAATTGAAGATTTTGTAAAAGAAAATCTTAAACATTTTGATACTTGCAAGATTAATTGCCTTGAAGTCAGTAAATGGAATGATATTATAAGACTTGGCGAAGAAAAAAATCACCGAAATATATGTCATGCAATTGATGCTGTACGTATTCCTGTAAAAGCAACCTGTGGCACGGATGAATCAACGACTTATACAAAAGTGTTTATGAATAAAATAATCGAACTAAGGAGCAAAGGCTAATGACCACCTTCACCTTTTTTACAATCATCTACTACATCTTCTTTGCTGCGATTCTCATTTTGGCACTCAATGTTTACATCCGTTTGTGCTTGTTATCAAAACAAATCTCTCTTACACAAATCGACCACGGCACTATGGATTCAACCCATTATCAATCCACTGACTCTTATTTGCTTTATGCCAACCCGACCTTCCCCCTTTCCTCGCTCATAAAAATCCTTCCTGGTACATTCATCGGCTTTGGTATTCTTGGCACCTTTCTGGGCTTTTCCAGCGGCATTTCTGGCATGAGTTTATCTGGGAATGTTGACGAGCTTTTCGGAAAACTTGACGGATTTTTCGGTGGGCTGAACACAGCTTTCGTCACTTCAATTATTGGCGTAATTCTTTCGGTGCTTTTCGGAACGGCGTACCAATGGCCGCTCAACAAAATTAAATTCCACTGTGCAAGAATTTACGGTGAGCTTTCTAAAACACTGACTCCGGCAGAGACCGCAAAAGGTGAATTTGATTCTTATATCGGCTCGTTGCAGGAGATGACCAAAACGCTCCTCGCCGCAAAAGACACAATTCAAGTCACTATGCAATCTGCGGTGGAAAAAATCGAAACGCTTCCTCAAAAATTTCTTGATGTAGGAAAAACTCTTGAAGAGTCGGTTGCGCCTGTCAAAGAAACTTTCGGGTCAATGCAGGAAACTTTGGCGAACTACTCAAAGCAGGCTGCGGCACTTCAAAATGCGTCCGAGCAGATTCAGCAGGCTTTAACGCATTTTATTGAAACTTCATCAGAAACAACAGAAAAAGTTAATGTTAGTTTGGAAAAAACAATTTCTTCAACAAAAGAAATTCAAGAAAACAACTTAAAATTGAACAGTCAGATTTTGGAAGACCAAAAAAAAGCCTTGGAAGATTATCAGAAAATCGACGAAAATATTTCTTCTATCCTTGAATCTGTAAATAAAAACATTACAAGCTATTCTGCTACAATTGAAAAATCTCTTGTTGAAACTCTGGAAGAATATAACAAGACGGCTCAGAAAGTTACTGAAGCGTTCTTTGGAGAGAAAAAATGAGCGAAGCGATGTCAAGCTTTGAAGATGTGTCAGTAGCCGAAAGTGCAGGAGACTTCAACCTTTCCATAAGCGATATGATGAGTGCCTTGTGCGCAATATTTGTGCTGCTCTGCATCGGCATCATCCTGCAACTCAAGCAGGTATCAGAGCATTATGTTACTACGAAGTATACTCTTTATGAAGATTTGAATAAGGAATTCTCTGCGGATCTTGAAAAATGGAATGCTGAAATTGATGCAGAAAACCTTTCAATAACATTTAAGGATCCTGATGTTCTTTTTGTTATGAATAAGGCAGATTTGCGGTCTTCTTATAAACATATTCTTGATGATTTCTTTCCTCGTTTGCTAAAAGTTGTAAATAATTATGAAAATCTGATTGAAGAGATAAGAATAGAAGGACATTCTGCAGAAGCAACACAGGCTATAAAACAGGGAAAAGTTACAGAAAGAAAGGATTATGAGGAAGGAATGGAACTTTCACAAAGCAGGACTCGGTCTGTCCTTACTTATTGTTTAAATGATACAGAATATACTAAAGAACAAGAATGGATTCGCTCAAAAATCGTTGCAATTGGCTATTCTAAATCACGCCCAGTAGAGATTGACGGAAAGATTGACTGGGACGCCTCGCGCCGGGTGGAATTCAGAATCAAGCTTAACTCTGATAATGAAATTCAGAAATATTTTTCAAAGGAATCTATTGAAAAATGAGTATATCTGTAACAGCGTTGGAAAACCTTAAAAGGACTAGCCTTG
>CALGGS010000213.1 GCA_937915735.1 uncultured Treponema sp. | reverse complement strand
CACTACCAATGCTGTGCTCTACCAACTGAGCTACAAGAGCACACAAAGATGTGTTTTAAGAATATACCTAATTCAAGAACTTGTGTCAAGCAAACACCATAGAAAATATCAAAATTTTCCAGGCTTTTTGCCAGAAAAAATTCGACTTTTACAAAATCAGTGGTATAATTATCAGGTTTAGGAGTTTTTATGGCAGAGAATTTTACATTCGATTTTGAAGGCGAGCACCTTTTGATTTCAGAAGGCAGTAAAGGCTGGAATTTAGAACTAAACAAAATTTCATGGAACAAAAATCCAGCAAAATACGACATCAGAAGCTGGTCCCCCGACCATCAAAAAATGGGAAAGGGTGTAACCCTAAGCACCGATGAGCTTAAAAAGCTACGGGACTTACTAAATTCGATAGAAATTCAATAAGGCTTCAGTAAGCAGTCTCGTATTTTGAAGAACGAGCCCCATTTTTCATTATTATCTCGTACAAAAGAACAGTAAGCTGAGTTTCCTGCAAGGCCTGACCGCTTGAGCGAATTTCCGAGTCAGCCTGAGCTATTGAAGCAAGAATTGCAGCGCATTGCCCGAAGCTCCAGACCCTGCAAGCCCGTGCATATTGGTTGCGGGCGGTTTTGCTTGCAAAGCCCTTAGTTTTTAATGCGAAATCATCCAGATACGCGCCGCCGGCATGAATAGAATGCCAAAGCTCAAGACGACGAAAACAAGAAGCTAAGCCCGCAAGAATCATAACAGGGCTGTTGTTTTTTGTGAGCAATATTTTTTGCAAAATCGAAAGAGAATCTGAAAGCCTTGAAGAAGCACTTTCGTTAGGATTTGCCATCGAGTCAAAAAGCGTAAAAGCCGATTCTTCACGGTTGTGGGCCAGGATTTTTTCAACATCGTCAGCAGTAACTAAATGACCTTTTTCAAAACAGAGAAAAAAGCGGGAACATTCTGTCCGCAAAGCCTCAGTGTTATTTTCCGTAAGCTCAAGAATTAAATCGACAGCCTCGTTTTCGATTGCATAGCCGTTTTTGCGGAAATAGCCAGAAAGCCACGATGCCAGCCGGCTTTCGTCCATTGCCCAAAAAATCTGTTTATTTTCTTTCGGAATCAGTTTTTCTAATTTTGAGTCAACGGAAATTTCATCAGAGACAAGAATAAGAACGGCCGTTTCCTTTGCATTTTTTAACCAAGATGAAATAAGCTCGATTTCTTCTTTTTTTTTGAGTAACTCCGCCTCCCTAAGAACCACACAGGTTGCCGGAATAAAAAGAGAATCAGTCTCTAATTTCGCAATAATCTCTTCAATTTTGCTGCTTGACGCATAAAGAAGGTAATTGTCGACATCGCCAAATTTTTTGACAAGAGAAGATTTTACTGCTTCGACCTGCTCATTTCGATTCCCGATTTCAGGTCCTGTGTAAAGATAGACTGGCAGAGACATTTTTAGTATGTTCGTACAATATTTGTAAGGATTCCTACAATTGTGACCTCGCGGCTGTAAATAGGGTCAAATGCCGCATTTTCTGGCTGCAGGCGAATTCTGTCGGATTCCTTGTAAAATCGTTTTAAAGTGATTGCATTGTCAATTACAGCGACGACAATCTGACCGTCAACCGCAGTATTTGCCTGCTCAACTACAGCCAAGTCCCCTTCGAGGATTCCCGCCTCAATCATACTCTGACCACGGACACGAAGGGCAAAATAACTTTTTCCTGGACGAACAAAAGGCTCGGTTAAATTTACATAGCCATCAAGATTTTCTTCGCTTAAAAGAGGTTTTCCCGCAGCCACAGTTCCAAGCAAAGGAACTTTTCTGACATAAGTTTGCGTTACTGAACTTGCTCCGGTGATGACGCTCAAAGAACGGGCTCTTTTTTGAGTTTGCGCAAGATACCCTTTTTTCTGCAAGGCTGCGATATGATCCTGAACGGCACGCAAGGAAATACTGAAATACTCGCTGATTTCGCGAACTGTCGGCGGAAAATTGTTTTTCTTTGTAAAACTAGAAATAAAATCCAAAACTTCCTGCTGTCTTTCTGTAATAACTTTCATAAAACCTCCTATAGTCTTTAGTCTTTGCGCACACGCCTATATTAAGTTAGTAATTATTTTAGAGAACCCGGCGAGTCTGCCAGTCGCATTGCAAGCGCATCTCATTTTAAAAGTTCCCTTTTGTATTTTTACTCTTCCTCGAATTTGCTTTCAAACAACTGAAAGATTGCATCGGCAGCCTGCTTTTCGTCAGGGCCTTCCGCACGAAGCGTAAGCTGAGTGTTATAGCCCGCCGCCATAGTAATTACACCCATTATTGACTTTGCATTCACCGAAGCAGAATCCTTTTCGAGCGTAATCTCTGAAGCAAATTTGTTTGCAGTCTGTGCAATAAGAGCTGCAGGCCGAGCGTGTATTCCAGCCCTGTTCAAAACCGTTAAAAATTTTTCTGTCATAATAAACCCCTTTTAAAGGACAATATTTTTAAATCCGCAAAATACGGCGTTATTTTTAGTATGAATCATCCATACCATAGTAGGCAGTCTGAACTTCGCCTGTTTCAATCCATTTCAGGATATTTTGATTGAAATCACGGGCAGAATTGTAGCCACGAGACTTTAATCGCTCGTTCATTGCCGCCGCTTCAATAATAATCGGCAAGTTTCGGCCTGGTTTTACGGGGATTTCGATGGATGGAACCTGAACCCCTAAAAAATCAACCGTTTCAAGATTATTGCCAACCCTGTCGTAGACACGAGAATTATCCCATTCTTCGAGCCGTATAACAAGCTGAATTTCTTTTTGGTCACGGATTGAACCGACTCCGTACATTTGGGCAATATTGATAATACCCAGACCACGGATTTCCATGTGGTGAGAAATAAGAGTGTTAGCCCCCTGCCCCAAGACAGAATTTCCGTTTACACAGCGTATTTCGACTATATCATCCGCAACCAGACGATGCCCGCGTTCTACTAATTCAAGCGCACATTCAGACTTACCGACGCCAGAATGTCCCGTAAGCAAGATTCCGATACCATAGACTTCGACCAAAACGCCGTGAAGGGTCTTTTTTGGAGCAAAGACATTGGAAAAGATTCTCATTAGCCGAAGGGAGAACTCAGTAAGCTCCAGTTCTGTCTGCAATACAGCACAGCCAGAAAGCTCTGCAAGCTTTACGAATTCTTCCGGAGGAAACTGACCTTTTGAAAAAATTACGCAAGGAATATTGTACTCAAAAATATGAACAAGTGAGTCGTTTTCGTTGTTATCGTAAAGTTTTTTTAGATACGCAGATTCGGCGTTTCCAAAAAGCTGAACGCAGCCCCGCGCAAAGGCTTCGTAAAAACCCGTGAGCGCCAGACCGGGACGATTTATTTCCGGCACAGAAATGACATTTGAAAGGCTCGTGCGCCCGCCAATGCATTTTAACTGCAATTGAGTGTGCTCCGGGAGCTCCATATCGAGTAAATCCAAAACTGTAAAAGATTTTTCCGCCACGGTTATACTATACATTTTGTAAGCAATAAACGCAAGTATTTATTGCCCTAAAACTATAATTCTATACAAAAAAAAGCTCCACACAATCGTGGAGCCGATGATTTATGGGAACTTCGAAAAAGTCGCCTTTGGCGATTTTCCGAAGTTCCTGACGAGTTTTAACTCTTGAAAATAGCAAGAGTTAAAACATCGCATTTTCAAAGTTACCTCTAAAAACTGAAGTTTTTAGAGGTTCCCTTATCTTACTTTTTTTCCTGAACCTTGTCTTTTTCTTTTTTGACCTTTGTGTCAAGAACATCCATAAGTTTGTTCAATGCAGCACCGAAGTCAAAATCTTCTGAAGCGACATGCGCCTGATTGCCCCACTTAAAGTTTACCGTGCAATCAAAGCTGTAAGCCTTGTCGTGCTTTACACGAAGAATCAAATCCACGATTAAGTCCTCAGCATAGCTGATTCGTGAAAGTTTTTTTTCAATCATGTCTGACTGCTTTTCTTCAAAGACAAAGCCAACGGCTGAAACTGATTTAGTCATTTTGGTACTCCTATAATTGTGTTCATCTCAAAAGAGATTCCGCATCTCTGCGTCAATTAAGTATAACACGACAGTTCAAAATTTCAAAATTTATTTTTAAAATGACAGGAAAAAAGCTTTTATGCCACCGCCTTATGCCAGCGCCAGGTTCTATTTTTTTTGCTTCCATTCGCTGACCACGAATATTCCGTCTTTTAAGACATTAAGCCCGTTTTTTTGCGAGGAATCTACAGTTCCTGTCAGCTCAATAAGATACCCCTGCGCCTGAACGACATCTTTAAGCGTGAACTTTGCATCCTCGGCAACTCGAAGCGTGTAAACAGCACCGTCAACCGTTTCAAAGCCTGGAAATTCAAAAGGAACATTTCCGTAGTATTTTATATGCCCCGTAACGGTCGTCTGACTTTCTTCTACATTTCCGCCATAAGCAAAAATTGCCGTGCCACAGACAAAAAAAGCGCAGATTGCAATAAATATTTTTTTTAGCGATTTCATACCTGTCTCCCTATTCAATTATGATGTAAGTTTTTTGAGCATCATCAATATCTGTCGTATTAAAATTAAGCGTAACAACCGAAGAATTGGCCACCCCTATTTTTGAAAGAGTAAATCCGTACGGGCGTAAATCTTGCTG
This sequence comes from uncultured Treponema sp., assembly GCA_937915735.1. Taxonomy (GTDB): domain Bacteria; phylum Spirochaetota; class Spirochaetia; order Treponematales; family Treponemataceae; genus Treponema_D. The sequence continues at coordinate 15,158 of CALGGS010000213.1, read as the reverse complement.
AGAATTGTAGCCAAAATAAACTGGTCCGACAACAGAATAGTAAGTTGAAATTCCCTTCGGAACCTTCTGATTATGAATTTGATAAAATTCTGGGAGAATCTCTCTTAAATCCCATAAATCTACCGCAAGCATCGGGTAATAGTAGCCGTTTGAAACAAAGCTAGTCTGTGAGGGAGCCTTGTTAAATCCGTAATCTGAAGAGTCTAGGAGACAAGCTGCCGTGTAATTTTTTAGCATTTCCGTAATCGAAGAGCCAGAAGCCGCCTCAATGGAAGCAATATCTACAGAACCATTTTTTGCGATATTGCTTATAAACGAAATTCCGCCATAATTTCTGGCAGCCCATGCTCCAAAAGCGTAATTATTTGCATAAGAGTAGTAAACATTATAATCATCGTTGTCACGCCATTCCAAGCCAGTGTCGTAATAATGCCGGCAGAACATAGGAAGCCTGTCAAAAGGGCCGTCTTCCGTAGTAAAATCATCATTATTGTCTACGAGATATTCATTCATAATATCTTCGCAAAGCATAGATTTCATTTCATTATACCAAGCCCCCGAACTAAGCTTTCCGTTTGTATCCAGCGTTTTTACGCCAAAATCAATCATGTGCTGAAATTCATGGGCCAAGGTTGAATAAACCATTGCCGTAGAGTTTGCGGTAAAATACGCATCAATGTAAAAATATTTTCCGGCATTTGAAAAGGCTGCGGCACTGTAATTGTAATTGTAGTAATAATCTTTTGCATAAAAATAGCCGACGGTTCCGCCAGTTTGATCTTCAGAATAATCATTTGCGATGTCGTAAACAACAATGTTGACCATTGAGCCAGTGTCGCTATAAGCATTAACGGCGTTTTTTACAACATTTAATTTTAATTTGTCAGCGTCTGGTACAATCATATCATCAGATTCGTCGCCAAAAACCTTTTGGACCATAGGGTAAAGCTTGTCAAAATTGTCGGCGATACTCTTGGCGATTGCGGAATTTATTTGCTGCCCATTTTCAGAAAGAGAGGAAGAATCCGTCCAGTATTTGCCGTTATCGTCTATAACCCAAACATAGCAGTATGTTCCGACTGCGCGAAGAATCGCATTTTTTTGGGCATAAGTCGACATTGAAGAATTAGTGTCTACATAAATCATTTTTTTTGTGTAGCCTACTTTAGGAGTTATTTGAGTTACAGTTTTTGAAGGTTCGGTTATTGAAACCGTCCTCGCGCTTGAAAGGGCACTTCTCATATTTTCGTTGAATTTTCTGTTGAGGGAAGCGCTTACACAGGGAGAAGCAGTATGATTTCCAGAAAGCCAGTTAAAAATATTTGTTGTCGAACTTTCGGATACATTGCCAGTTTTTAAACTTATTCCGCTTCCAGAATTTACATAGCGAGTGTATTTTGAAGAAATCAAGGTTTTTGTCGGATTTGTCTTTGAAAGCCAGAGCGTTTTTCCATAAGGAAGATTAGAAATTTTTACAGTAGCGGTTCTCGCAGGAACTTCGATAATGTTTGGCGAGGAAGAAGATGAATATGACTCCTCTTTAGAACCTGATGCGGAAACAATATTGTAAGAAAGTGAAGCAACAGAATCTAAAAAGTCACAGCCTGAAAGAAAAAGCAGGATAGAAAAAATGCCGGCAAGCGTAAATTTTGATATTTTTTTCATAGTTCCCCGTAAAACATCCCGTTTTTAGATGCTTCCTTTAAATAATCTTAGCGTATTATAACACAAAAAATATAATTTACAATCAACTTTTTTTCTGATAAAATAGTAAGATATGGGTGTTTTCTTGGCGCCGTCTTTGCTCTCGGCAGATTTTTCAGATTTAGCTTCTTCTATCAAAAAAATTGAGGATAATAAAGGTTCTATCATTCACATCGATGTTATGGACGGGCAGTTTGTTCCTCAGATTACTTACGGCCAGCCTTTTATAAAGTCAATCCGTCGTCTCACTTCTCTTCCGTTTGATGTTCACCTAATGGTCGAGAAGCCCGAAAATATGATTGACTCCTTCGCCGCTTCTGGCGCTGACTGGCTCACTTTTCATTACGAGTCAACGATTCACATTGACAGACTCATAAATCAAATTCACTCTCTCGGAAAAAAGTGCGGAATCTCTATAATTCCCTCGACTCCTGTCTCTGTCCTGTCAGAAATTTTGCATCTCGTCGATTTAGTTCTCGTTATGAGCGTAAACCCGGGTTTTGGCGGTCAAAGTTTCATTCCCTACACTCTCGGCAAAGTCAAGGAACTTGCAAAAATCAGGAAGGAACGAAATCTTAATTTTAAAATTTCCGTGGATGGCGGAGTAAACGAAAAGAATTTTTCAGAAATCGCCTCCAGCGGTGCAGACATTTTAGTCTCAGGCTCATCATTTTTTAGCGGAAAGTTAGACACCTCCGCTCTCAGTCTTTCTACAAACATTCAATTCGACTCATTCGGAGGATTTTAATTGCAAAAAAAATCTTTGCTGGCATTATTTCTTATTTTTTCTCTTTTTTGCATTGCCGGCACAGATAAAATTTTTGCACAGGCCTCAAAGCTGTCTTCTTCAGAAAGCGCAAACCTAAAGCAGGGTGCGGACGCTTACAAAAACGAAGACTGGACAACGGCAATTTTCTTTTTGCGCAAGGTAGTCTCAAATAAAGCGGGGGAAACCGACGAAAATTATTTTATGCTCATAAAAAGCGAGATTTACGCCGGTGAATACCGCCAGGCACAAAATGACTGCGAGCGATTTTTGTCTAAATTCTCGTTCAGTCCGTACACAGAATATGTTCAGTATCAAAACGGCAGGCTTTTGCATCTTCTTGCCCGAAACGAAGACTCAATTCTTTCTCTGAGCGATTTCTGTCACGAGCATAGCGAATCAGAGCTTTTCCCTCTGGCACTTTTCTGGATTGCCGAATGTTTTTATGACGAATACAATTTTGAAAGCGCGCGCGGTCTTTATGAGCGGGTCGTTTCAGATTTTCCTGGCTGCGAAAAGGCTCCACAGGCTCAGTACAAACTCGATTTAATCGAACGCCGTGCGCGTGAAGAAAAGCTTCTTTATCTCCTAAAAGTGATTGGAGAAGAAAATCTTTCGACACGGGAAGAATACGAACGCCAATTAAGGATTTATGCGCTTGAAGACGAAAAAGGCGTAAAAAAATCTCTTATCGAAGCAGAGGCTCGAATTGCGGAGCTTGAAGCTTTACTCGAAGACGGCTCTTATTCCCTTCCAGAAGAAGTTGCCGGAGTAACGGAAGCGGCATTGGAAGAGGAAGAGCAAAAAACAACAGGGTCGAAGCAAACAGAAGCGGCGGAGGCAAAAAACGAGCAGCCTTCACAATCAAAAAATCAAAATGTCGGCGCGTCAGGAGTTTCAAAGCCTTCGACGCCGAATGTGCAAATCATTCAGAGCGTAAACGAGCCTTCCTTCCGTGTAAAACAAGCCGAAAATGGCTCGGCTACTTCTGCCACAAAGCCTTCGGCATCAAACACTAATTCTCAGTCCAACGATATTCGCAAATTAAAGCAAAAGGCAAAGCAGCTTCAGTATATTCTTGATGCTCAGGACAAAACGAGCGAATCGACTTCAGAGGGGGGAAAATAAAAATGAAAAAAATCTACTTGCTTACAATAATATTTCACTTTTTCTTGGTTTTCTCCCCAATTTCTCTTTCTGCTCAGACCCTTCACGACGGCTATCTTGAAACAGACTACACGCTTGAAAAGTATCTCAACTTGACCGGCGAAATGCTCCGCGTAGAGCTTTTTGGAAAAACAGGCTCATTCAATATTTTTTGCAAAAATCAGGAAGGGCAAGAAGTTCCTTTATTCTCTTCCGCTAATATGTGCACATCAACCGGCTTTTTACTGAAAATTGACGGAAGAATGCACAGAATAAATGCTGAGAGCCGGATTATCCGGGAATTACGAAAATACGACAATGGGGCTCAATTAGTTTTTACTGTCGACAACAATGTCCGCTTTGTAATTGACTTTTCTCTTATCAAAAGTGCAAGCGACAAGCCAGAAGACATCGTAAGAATCAGGACTTATGCGATAAATCTCGGTCTTGAAAGCCACTCTGTCGACATAAAAGGAATTTTTGACACAGTTGCCGGAGAAGCTTCATCAGTTCACTTTTCAACAGAAAAAAACACAAAAATCCGAAACGAAACCCGCTTTGTTCTCGAAGAAATTCAGCGGGAACGGACAGCCGTCTGCACGAACGACTCTACTTCTTTCCAGTTTGTTTTTTCGGGAAATCAGATTCAGCCAATAGATTCAATTGTTTTCGCAAATGTTGATGAAATCTATAAAATGGAATGGGACTCTGGAATCAGAAAAGGAAGAGGGTTCACAAATATCCGTTCTTACGAAGACTCTGCGATAATGGTTGACTGGCCTTCTTTTATGCTTTCCCCTGACCAAAAGATTGAAAACACTTTTTTTATCGCTGCCGCAACAAATGACGAAAGTCCTCGCGGAATTTTTTACGTCGATAATTATGAGCGAATAAAAGCCGAAAATTCAGAAGAAGCAGAAAAAACCGAAGAAACCGAAGAAAAAGCGGCTCCCCCTGCAAAGGAAAATTCAGACAAACGGACAGATGTGGATTTTGTGGTCATGCCAATCAAGGATTATCAGCTTGACCCGGAATATATTCAGGCTCTTATCGATAAAATTGACATTTTGCAATCCTCAAAAAATGTGGACAAAAAAGAAATCCAGAAATTAAATGCAGAGCTTGATGCAATTCTTGAAAAACTGAGGCAACGATAGATGGCTCACACACCCCTTGAAAAGGCCCACTCACTTTTAAGACGCCGGAAATTCTCACATGTCATTTCAATTCTCGAATCTGGTAACAATCCGGAAATCTATCGGGAGACCTTTGACTATTTTCTTACGGCGGGACTTGCCTGCCTTTATCTTGGAGACACTGGAAGTGCCGGAGCATATTTTCAGCGGGCACGCCATATTCGCCTTACAGACCCGACTTTGCTGTGCGCTCAGGCTGTCCTTTTTTTGCGGCGCGGGGACACCGAAAAAGCACTCAGTTATTATATTGATGTTCTTGACGAAGACCCGGATAATAAGGTCGCTCTTTCTGCAATCGAATTTATTCGCACCCACGGAACAGACGAGCTTTATACAGCGATAGATTCTGGAGAAATCGAAAAATTTTACCCTCCCCTTGGCATAAATCCTGACTGGATAAAAAGAATCATTCTTTCTGCCCTTGCGGGTCTTGCCCTTGCGCTCTTAATTCTGAATCTTGGAAATTTTTCAAAAATTTTCAGGCATATTCCGGTTAGTTTTGGAAAGGAACGGAAAGACTTAAAAGAATTTTTCCTTCCAGTTGAAGATATAAAAGCCATGCAGCAGTCAGATTCAGCTGCAACTTCATACAAATATACTCTTTCAGAAGAACAGATAAAACATTCTTACGAGCTGGTAAAAGCATATAGCACAGCATACAAAGAAAACGCCGCCAGGGTCGAAATAAACAGGCTTTTGCTTTCAAACGCAAATAATGAGCTGAAAACCAGAATGAAAATCGTTCTCTCGCATTTTACGGAGCCAACCTTCGATTCGCTAATCACGAACAAGGACAATATTGACTATGCGACTGTCAGAGATTCAAACGAAAGCGAGCTTTATTTAGATTGCATGGTTTCCTGGAGCGGCCGAATTGCGAACGCTCAGAGCATCGGGACTTCTTATCGTTTTGATTTGCTCGTAGGCTACGAAAATCTTGACAGAATGGAAGGAATTGTTCCTGTATTTTTTGAGGAAGCCCCCTATCCAGAGCTTGACGGAGAAAGGACAGTCCATGTTTTAGGAAAAATTTCGTCCCAAGACGGAAGCATTTTGCTAAAAGGAAGGGCTGTTTATCAGGAAATACGAAAATAATTAGAGATTTTGGAGATTTTTTATCTTCTTCTCTAAAAAAATTGTAAAAAAAATTAAAAATTTTCGGCAGTAATTGCCGGAAATCGATTTTTTTCTCCCTATATATATTGGGTGGGAAATTTTAATATAAGGTGGAAAAAATGGCAGAAAAAACACAGGCCCAGCCGTCTCTAGATATGGCGGAAAAATTAAAGGCTTTGGAGGCTGCACGCCTTCAAATCGAAAAACAGTTTGGCGCAGGCTCTCTTATTAAGCTTGGCGCTCAGACTGATTTAACAGGAATCGATGTAATTCCCTCTGGCTCTCTTTTGCTCGATGAAGCGCTTGGTGTCGGCGGCTACCCTCGTGGCCGAATTATCGAGATGTACGGTCCTGAAAGCTCTGGTAAGACGACTCTTGCCCTTCACGCTGTCGCTGAAGCTCAAAAAATGGGCGGAATTGCGGCCTTTATTGATGCGGAACACGCCCTGGATCCAGTTTACGCAAAAAATTTGGGTGTTGACATCGACAATCTTTGGGTTTCTCAGCCAGATAACGGCGAGCAGGCCCTTGAAATTACAGAAAATCTCGTGCGAAGCGGCGCCGTTGACATCATCGTAGTAGACTCAGTTGCCGCCCTTACTCCTCAAAAAGAAATTGAAGGAGATATGGGAGATGCCATGATGGGCTTACAGGCCCGCCTTATGAGCCAGGCACTCCGAAAACTTACGGCTATTGTCGGAAAATCTAAGTGCATGATTATCTTCATCAACCAAATCCGAATGAAAATCGGCGTTATGTTTGGAAATCCTGAAACAACGACTGGTGGTAACGCGCTTAAATTCTACTCTTCTGTGCGCCTCGAAATCCGTCGTATTGAATCAATCGAAGAAAAGGGCAATGATGATGCTGTGGGAAACCGTGTCCGAGTAAAAGTCGTAAAAAACAAGGTTGCCCCTCCATTCCGAAAGGTCGAGCTTGACATTTACTTCGGAAAAGGTATTTCTGCTACCGCTTCCCTTTTGGACTCTGCCGTCAAGCATGGAATCATCGACAAGCGGGGAGCCTGGTACACCAGGGGCGAAGAAAAGGTTGGTCAGGGAAAAGAAAATGCTCTTAAATTCCTTGAGGACAATCCAGACTGGGCAAAGCAAATCGAAGCACAGATTCGCCAGGAGGTTTTCCCCGGCCAAATCTTAAGAACCCGTGAAGGCGTTGCTGTCTACCCTGAGCAGGAAAAAGCTGTAAAGGACGCGAAAAAAGCCGCTGAAAAGGAAGCTAAAGAAGCCGAAAAAGAAGCGAAAAAAGCAATGAAAGCCGATGAAAGAGTTCCGGAGCCAGTAGTGCCGTCAGCAAGTGAAGCACTGTTTTAATTAAATTTTTATGTTCACAGTTCTCGGACTTGGTTCTAACAGGGCTTTTAAGGGCTTAGAGCCATTTGATTTGCTCTTACGCGCCTCTTCCCTGTTAGAGCCTCTGTTTTCTGATTTTGAGCTTTCCTCAGTTTACCGCACGAAGCCGATGTATTTCGAAAATCAGAGCGATTTTTTTAATATGGCGGTGTGCGGGAACACTATGCTTTCTGCTCACGAGCTTCTTTCAAAAATTCACGAAATTGAAGAAAAGCTTGGCCGAAATAGAATATCTGAAATCAGAAATGGTCCCCGTTCCATTGACATTGACATCGAGCTTTTTGGAAACGAAGAAATTCACTTTTTTGACAAAAAAGACCCGATGAAAAATCTTGAAGTGCCCCACCCGCACATAGCAGAAAGAGCATTTGTTTTGATTCCTCTGCTTGAAGTTTTGCCAGAATCTGCCGAAATTCATAATATAGAATTTTTAAAAAATTCTTTGGCAAAAATTGGAAACCAAGGGGCAGAATTATGGAAGAACAGGCAGTCAGTCAGGAAAATGCTGAACTTGAAATAGATGAGGCTGGCGGAAAAGAACGCCGCCATTACAAAGTCGGTGACTTTGACGGACCGATTCATCTTTTGTGGACACTCGTCAGAGACAATAAATTCAACATTTATGATATTCCGATTGCCGAGCTTACAGAGCAATTTCTTTCCTATCTTGATTATGCGGCTAAGGTCGATTTGGGCGATTTGTCGGATTTTTATAAATGGGCTGCCCGTCTTATTTACATTAAATCAAGAATGATGCTTCCGGTAGAGGTTAAAATCGATGACGATTTGGATTTTGATGATCCGCGGGAAGAGCTTGTTGATGCATTGATTGAATATCAGAAATTTAAGAAACTTTCTGACCTTATCGAAGAAAAACAAGAGCAGAACGACTGGAATTTTGAGCGAGAAAAAATTCAGAGATTTTTACCATTTGAAGAAAGCGATGATGTTTGGGAAAAAGTTGACACCTGGGATTTGCTTGAGCAGATGCAAAAACTCTTCAAGAACATTATGAGTCAGTACACGGATCAGAAAATTCTTGATATGTACGAGGAAATTTCTGTGAACGAAAAAATTACTCTGATGAACGAGCTTCTTGAAAAGCAGGATGAATGTATGTTCACAGATTTACTCGTCAGAAAAGACAATATTCTTGATGTGATTTGTGCTTTTATGGCAATTCTGGAGGCCGTCAAATTTAAAATGGCGGCCATTTACCAAAATCGCTTATTCGGAAACATTAAGATTTGCCGTTATGCGGCAGCTTAATTTACTTTGAATCCGTTTATCATCTGAACTACATTTTGTGTGGCTGTTTGTGAAACCTCGCTTGCTTCGGCGGCTTCACTGGCAGCCTCTTTCATTTCTGAAATTGCGCTCGTAACTCTCTGTGAGTTTTGAAGCGTATACTCCGAAATTGATTTTAACTCAGATATTTCTGCGAAAACGGACTCGCTCGCATTCTTCATATTTTCACTGGCACTAGAAATTTCTTTTCGAGAAGAATCAAGGGTTCCCATTGTCTGAAGAATATTCTGAACGCCGGCCGTTTCTTCTGCCATTCCGCCCTTAATCTCGCGCATCATTGAGTCCATTTTTGCAATTTTTGAACCTACGCGCACGAAAGATTCGCTAGACTGCTTTGAAGATGTTACGATTCCACCGATTGCCTCTGAAATACCCGTAAGAAGGTCTTTAATTGCCATTGACTGGGTTGCGCTCGTTTCTGCCAATGCACGGATTTCGTCTGCTACGACAGAGAAGCCTTTTCCCACATCCCCGGCATGAGCTGCCTCGATTGCGGCGTTCATAGCCAGCAGGTTTGTTTGCTCTGCGATTGCAGCGATTGCCTGGTTCGCTTCATTAAGGTTTTCTGACTGTTTTGAAATCTCTTCGATTTGACTTGAAACTTCTTCCTGAAGCTTAGCGCCATTCTTTGCTTCCTGCGTTAAGTTTTCATATTCTTCGGTAATTGTCTCGACATTCTTGCTTACTGAGCGAATATTCTGAGAAATCTGCTCGATTGCACTTGAGCTTTCAGAAATTGCCTCTGCCTGCTCATTGATTCTCGTATTAAGATTTGAGATTTCCTGCTCTACAGAAGCGATTGAGCCGGAAATAAAGTCAACCTTTGTTGCCTGTGAAGAAATCTGACTGTTGATTTCGTCAACGCTCGTTGCAGCCCCGGAAATATGGGTAAGGGAAGAAGACATTCTTTCAGAAAGACGATTTCCGTTTTCCGTAAGGACTTTTGTTTCCTCCTGCAAGGTGCCGACCAAATTCCCCATGCTTTGAATGACTTTATTACAGTTTTTGGCCAAATCCGTAAGCTCGTTATTGCCTTTTTCCGGAATTCTGTGCGTTAAATCTGCCGTTCCGTCTGAAATCTGCTTCATTGATTCTGAAATCTGCTTCATAGAGCCAAAAATCATATTTGAGAAGAGATAAAGAACAGCCGCCCCAATAGCAAGAAGAACTGCACCGATAACGATGAGCATAATTACACGGATTTTTATCATTGAGATGATGCTGGTGATGTCAAAGTCACAGCCGACAAAGCCTACGATTGCACCCCGTGAGTTTTTGATTGCCTTGTAGGTTGACGCTTTCCAGCCCCATTCATCCTGATCAATCATTCCAGAATTTGCAATTTCTCCAGTTTGCATCGTCAAGAAAGGAGCTTTACCCCAAGATTCTATGTCTTCTTCGGTTCCCATCGGAGAAAAATTTTCTTCGTCACTGGGATCACAGCTTCCGTCGATGATGTAGTTGAAGTTAGTCCCGCTAACACGAGCCATCGTAAAAAGATACTGACAGCCAACCGATTGTGCGACGGAAAGCATCCAAATTCTTGTTTCTTCTGCCCATTCATCAGTCGGGTCAAGGGACTTTGTAAGCTCTTCGAATTTATCACCGTCAATATAATCTACAACATGTTCAACTACAGGTTCACCTTGAATAGAAGTGAATTGCTCAGCAGTTTTTATAATGCTGATTGTAGCAATTGCAGAAACTGCGATGAGTGAAATGCAGATAAAAGCCGCAAATCCCAAAATAAAGCGAGTTTTTAATGAGCTGAACATTTTTTCTCCCGATTTTTTAAGAGTTATTTCTAGAACAAAGCCTTATGCAAAATCTTTACGACATCATTTGCCTGATTCTCGTCTACAAGCATCGAAATGTTTACTTTGCTTGCTCCCTGAGAAATCATCTGAACATTGATGTTTTCGCTATGAAGGGCGGTGAAAGCATCTTCAAGGATTGAGCTTGAATGGCTTGCATCACAAATAAGCGTGACTATTGCCTTTTCTTTAGTAGCTTTGACTTCCGCAACACGAGCCAAATCTTCAAGAAGACCTGTCAAATCAGCCTTTGTGTTTACCGTAAGCGAAACCGAGACTTCTGAAGTCGCAATCACATCGATTGAGATGTTCCATTTTAAGAACTGATTGAAAATGTGAGCGAGGAAGCCTGCCGCTCCCAACATTCGGCTCGACTGGATGTCAATCAAAGTGACATTTTTGACAGAAGTAATTGCCGTAACCCTCGGAGTTGCCCCTGAGTGCTTTTCTACGATAACTGAGCCGTTGCTTTTTATGTTGTAAGAATTTTTTACGCGAACAGGAGTTCCTGTCTTTCGGCAAGGAATCATGCTGCGGGGGTGAAGAACCTGGCTTCCGAACATTGCAAGCTCCTGAGCCTCTTCGTAAGTAACCTCCGGAACAGTTCGAGCTTCTTTTACGATTCGGGGATCCGTGGTTAAGATTCCGTCAACATCCTTCCAAGTTTGGATTTCGTCGGCCTTCATTGCGGCCCCAATCATAGTCGCGGATAAATCTGAGCCACCACGACCGAGGGTAGTAATGATTCCTTTCTGGTCCTTTGCGATAAAGCCAGTGACGATTGGGATTTCTGTCTGCTTTCCGTTTTTGTAGTCGTTTAAGTGTTTAGGAATGTTGTCCCAAACCTCATCGAGAAGCTCTGCCGCCATATAGTTTGAGTCTGAAACCATTCCGATATCCCAGGCATCATAAAACTTGGCAGGAGTTCCCTGTTTTTGGAGGTAAGCCGTCATCATTCGGACGCTCATTCGCTCACCGAAAGAAACGAGATAATCCCGTGTACGCTTTGTAAGCTCGTGGAGCATTGAGATTCCTGTCAAAAGAGTATTAAGCTCAGTTAAAAGCTCTTTGATTGCAGGAACATCAATTCCAAGCTCTTTAGCCGTGTCAAAATGAAGCTGCTCCACCTTTTTTATGTCAACCTTCCCGTTTACGGCCATATCAGCCGCATCGAGAAGGTGATCCGTTGTGTCGCCCATTGCGCTCAAAACGACAACCGGGCGACTTTCCTTATAAGCCTGAATAATCGAAGCGACATGTCTGATTCGCTCCGCATTGGCGACTGATGAGCCGCCGAATTTCATTACTATCATATTTTTTGCCTATGCGTTTTTAATCTCGCTGTCTTCAACAATTACTTTCTTCAAGTGCCAGATGTCTCGGACATAATCTTCGATTGTTCGGTCGCTAGAGAATTTGCCGGAGTTTGCGATGTTGATAAGAGCCTTTTTAGCCCAGCCTTTTTTGTCAAGGTAAGCCTTTGCTACTTCTTCCTGAGCCTTACAGTATTTGTCGAAATCTGCAAGAACATAGTAAACATCCGGTCTCTGGCCTTCAACGCCGTAAACGAGAGAGTCGTGAATCTCTTTGAAAATCTGTCGGCTCGGGTCATAAGTGCCGTCAACAAGCTGCTCTACAACCTTGTTCAAAGCCGGATTTCGCTCAAGATACTGCTGAGGATTGTAAGAATGTTCTTTTTCCATTTTGAGAATTTCTTCGGTTGTGAGACCAAATACGAATCCGTTTTCTTTTCCAGCCTCTTCAAAAATCTCGATGTTTGCGCCGTCAAGAGTTCCCATTGTAAGCGCGCCGTTTACCATAAATTTCATGTTTGAAGTTCCAGAAGCTTCTTTTCCTGCCGTTGAAATCTGTTCTGAAACATCTGCCGCCGGGAAGATTTTTTCTGCAACTGAAACACGGTAGTTTTCGATGAAGACAACCCGGAGTTTTCCGCCGATTCGTCGGTCGTTGTTTACCCGCTCAGCCACTGTGTTGATGAGCTTGATGATTGCCTTTGCCCGTCGGTAGCCAGAAGCCGATTTTGCTCCAAAGATGAAGGTTCTGTTTGGAGCGTTGTAGCTTGGGTCTTCGATAATCCTGTTGTAGAGATACATGATGTGAAGGACATTCAAGAGCTGCCGTTTGTATTCGTGGAGTCGTTTGACCTGAACATCAAAAATTGAGTCAGGATCAAGGAATTCGTTCTGCTTGTGCTTGAGGAATTCAACCAAAGCCTCTTTGTTGTGGCGTTTGATTGCGATAAGCTCTTCAAGTGAAGCGTCATCGTCAGCGAATTTTTCGAGTTCCTTGAGTTTTGTTAAATCCTTTTCCCAGCCGTGACCGATTCGTTTTGTGATGAATTCTGCAAGCTCAGGGTTTGCGTTCAAAAGCCAGCGTCGCTGGGTGATACCATTCGTTTTGTTGTTGAACTTTTTAGGATACAAGTCGTACCAGTCTTTAAGCTCCTGATTTTTAAGAAGCTCTGTGTGAAGGGCAGCAACGCCGTTTACGCTGAAGCCAGCATGAATTGCAAGCCAAGCCATGTAGACCTTTCCGTCGTGAATGATTGACATGTGATTCTGCTTCTGATAGTCAGTCGGATATTTTGCACGAAGCTCAATCATAAAGCGTCGGTTGATTTCTTCTACAATCTGGTAGATTCGCGGGAGCAAGCCCTGGAAGATTGAGATGTCCCATTTTTCGAGAGCCTCTGCCAAAATAGTGTGGTTGGTGTAAGCAAAGGTTTTCTGAACGATAGCCCAGGCATCATTCCAGCCGATTCCGTATTCATCGAGCAAGATTCGCATAAGCTCAGGAATTGCGACTACAGGATGAGTGTCGTTAAGCTGAATTGCGTGCAAATCCGGGAATTTTGAGAAGTCTGTTCCGTAGTTGTTTACGAAGTGGTGAACCAAATCCTGCAAAGATGCCGAACAGAAGAAATACTGCTGCTTTAAGCGCAAAACCTTTCCCTGCGGGCCGTTATCGTTTGGATAAAGAACTCGCGTTACATTTTCTGCGCTGTTCTGGCGGACTACAGCCTCGTTGTATTTCATGTCATTGAAAAGCTGGAGGTCAAATCCGTTTGGAGAAGAAGCCTGCCAAAGTCGGAGAGTGTTTACCGTGTTTGTGTCATAGCCGACAATTGCCAAGTCGTAAGGAGTTGCCGTAACTTCTTCGGCATTTTCGATGTAGAAGCGGTCCTGGCCATCCGGAGTTTTTCCGTATTTGATTTCGCCACCGAATTTTACGGTTACAGCCAAGTCGCTTCGCTTGATTTCCCAAGGGTCCCGGTGTTTGAGCCAGTTGTCCGGATATTCAACCTGATAGCCGTTTTCGATTTTCTGCTCGAACATTCCGTATTCGTATCGGATTCCGTAGCCGTGTCCGGGATAGTCTAAGGTTGCCAGTGAGTCCAAGAAACAGGCTGCCAATCGGCCAAGGCCACCGTTTCCAAGACCTGCATCAGGCTCTTCGTCTTCAACGAGATTGTAATTTATGTTCATATCGTCGAGAACTTTTTTTACTTCTTCCTTAATGCCCAAGTTGATAAGATTGTTTGAAAGAGCGCGTCCCATCAAAAATTCAGCAGAAAGATAGTAAAGCTGCTTTGTCGGCTTTTTTTCGTACTGATTTCGGGTTGCCATCCAAGCCGGCATAATCAATTCCTGAACCGAAGCCGAAACTGCGTCAAAAAGATCGTGGCTGTTCGCCTGAGAGATGTCTTTTCCGTACTGGCGTCTCAAACGAGCTGAAAGATTTTCTCTGAATTTTTCTGCATCAAATTTCATATTTTCTCCTGCAATTTTCGTATAAAAGAAAGATTGTAAAATTATATCACAGGTGTTCAGAAATTTCTATTTATTTTATGAAATTTTAAGATATTTTAAGACTTTATTTTGCAATCAAGACCAAAATACTGTTCGCCAAAAGAACATAATGCTCCTGAGAATTCAGCGCTTCCTCGTCGCCGCCAAGCAAAATGCTCGTCCGGTTCTGAATTGATGTATCGATTGTCCTGAACCATTTACGGCCGTTTGAAGGCTTTGGAATTGTAATCGTCACATCACGAATATCCATATTCATCGCAACAAAAAAGTCATTGTCATCTTTTGGAAGCCCCTGGGCTTTTCCTCCAAGGCGGAAGCCCAGATAGCGATTCATTTTTTTCCAGTCGGGAACTGTTCCGTCGTAATCAAACCATGAAATATCCGGCGGCTCGTTAAACTGACTTGTCGCGCTTCCTCCAAAGAAATTTTTCCGCTGGAAAACAGGATGCTGATTTCTGAGAGAGATTAAATTCTGCACGAATTCAAGCATAGTCGAATTATTTTTTACATCGTCCCAGTTGAACCAAGATGTTTCGTTGTCCTGACAGTAAGCGTTGTTGTTTCCGCCTTGAGTTCGTCTCACTTCATCCCCGGCCACGAACATTGGAACGCCCTGAGAAAGGAGCAGGGTCGTGAAGAAATTCTTTACTTTTTGAAGACGGAGATTTTCGATTTTCGGGTTGATTGTCGGTCCCTCGTAGCCACAGTTGTAGCTTAAGTTATTGTCGTTTCCGTCACGGTTTTCTTCACCGTTGTCTTCGTTGTGCTTGTGATTGTAAGTGACCAAATCATTGAGAGTGAAGCCGTCGTGAGCCGTAACGAAATTAATTGAGTGAATAGGACCTCGCCCGCTCAAAGAATAAAGGTCGTTGCTTCCGGCGATTCTGGTTGCGGCCTCGTTGGCCAAG
>CALGGS010000212.1 GCA_937915735.1 uncultured Treponema sp. | reverse complement strand
AAATAGCGAGAGAAACGATAAGACCGATGTTCGGGCCTTCAGGAGTCTCAATCGGGCACATTCGTCCATAGTGAGTGTAGTGTACATCACGGACTTCAAAGCCAGCTCGGTCTCGGCTCAAACCACCAGGTCCCAAAGCGTTAAGTCGTCGTTTATGAGTAAGCTCAGCAAGAGGGTTTACCTGATCCATAAACTGAGAAAGCTGTGAAGAACCAAAGAATTCTTTGATAGCCGCAACGATTGGCTTGATAGAAATTAAATCCTGTGGCTTCATTGTCTCAGTTTCTTTGAGACTCATTCGCTCTTTTGCGATTCGCTCCATGCGGGCAAAAGCTGTTTTAAGCTGATTTGTCATCAACTCACCGACAGAACGAATTCGGCGGTTACCCAAATGGTCAATATCGTCAGTCTTTTCAATGTCGTTATAAACATTGATAAGATGCTTCATTGTCTGGATAATATCATCCTTTACGAGAGTCAAATCTTCATAAGGTGTCTCGTATCGGAAGCGTTTGTTGAGCTTATAGCGGCCAACGCGTCCCAAATCGTAGCGTCGGTTAGAGAAGAACATAGACTCAAGGTCTTTTTCTGCATTTTCGACAGTCATCGGCTCACCAGGCTTTAAGACATCGTAAACTGCAGCAAGAGCATCTTCCTTTGTAGGCTCGTCATTTTCAGAGCCTTCTTTTGTATATTTAATGTCTTCCCGCTCAAAACAATTAATAATCATCTCGCTGTCGAGCGATGGATTCCATTCATCCTTGTTGTCAGGATTTTCACGAGCATCAAATTTGATGACACAGATTTCAGAAATATTCTGAGCAAGAAGGTCATCGATGTCATGAGGATGGAGCTTTGTACCAGCCGGGAATAATTTTTTCTCTTCGCCATCTTCAGATTTTACGAAAATAGCGCTTGCGAGAACCTTGTCGATAAGAGAATCCTTTACGCTCTCGTCAACCTTGATATTCTCAGTTTTATAGAAGCAGCGGATAATTTCCTCGCGTGTGTTATAGCCCAATGCACGAAGGAAAATTGTCGCGAGAATCTTCTTTTTGCGATCAATTTTAGCGAAAATAAGCTCTTTTTTCTGGTCGATTTCAAATTCCAACCAACAACCACGGTCAGGAATGATTCGGCTAGAGAAAACACCCTTTTCGTTCTGGAAAATTACGCCAGGCGAACGGTGAATTTGAGAAACAACGACTCGTTCAGCACCATTGATAATAAAAGTGCCTCGGTCAGTCATGAGCGGAATGTCGCCCATATAAATGTCTTTCTGCAAGATAGCGCCAGTTTTTACGATAGTAAGATTGATTCTTGCTTTTAAAGGAACTGCGTAAGTCTGGCCTTTCTGCTTACATTCAAGCTCAGAAAATTTAATGTTCTCTTCATCAAGCTCATATCGCTCAAATTCGAGGCTCATTTCACCATCAGGACTGTTAATTGGGAAAGTTGTAGAAAAAGCTTCCTGCAAGCCCTGCTCAAGCGGTGCTTCACCGCGGTCTAATCTGTCTTTTTGAAGGAATGATTCGTAAGACGAGGTCTGAATGTCAATAAGATTAGGAATCTCCATAAAGCTATGGATGTCTTTTCCGTAATATTGACGGTTGATTGTTCTGCTTTTAGCGAACATTCATGTCTCCTCAATTTTGAAGGGGATTTGCCTAACTACCTGCTACATCACAAAGCCAATTTGTATGACATACAAAGGGTAAGGACAGCACAGAATAGCAAAGCCTATAAAAAAACAATTTTATGCTAAACGAACAAAAGCCTACCTGCCATAACAAAGATTTTGCCTGACAAGTAAGCTTATTTTTTTATGCCACATTAAGTGACAGTGACTTATTTGATAGAAACTTTTCCGCCAGCTTCTTCGACCTTCTTTTTGAGGTCTTCAGCGTCAGCCTTAGAAACGCCCTCTTTGAGTACTTTTGGAGCACCTTCAACGAGAGTTTTAGCTTCACCAAGTCCGAGACCGAGAGCATCTTTAACGAGTTTGATAACAGCGATTTTCTTTGCTGCGTCAAAGCTGTCGAGAGTAACAGTGAATTCTGTCTGCTCTTCAGCTGCTGCTCCGCCTGCTGCTGCTGGACCTGCTGCTACTGCAACTGCTGCTGTAACACCAAATTTCTCTTCCATTGCTTTAACGAGTTCTGAAGCTTCGAGAACTGTCATGTTTGCGATTGCGTCAAGGATCTGATCCTGTGTGATTGCTGCCATATTATCTTCTCCTAATTAGGCATTGAATTGCGTTTTATTAAGCAATTCTAAAAATCTTTTGTACGGACGGAACAAACTGAACCGTTTTTCCATACAGAGCGGAAACGAAGTTTCCAGTTTTATTTGTCGCCCGGACAGTCCGACAGCTACGAAGTCTGACCGGGCTTTCAGCATTAGTTAGCGCCTTCTGCTGATTTTTTATCAACGTACGCCTGCAAAGTAGCTGCGAGCTTCTGAACAGGACCATTGATTGTAGACATGAGCATAGCGATAAGCTGCTTTTTGCCAGGTACTTTTGAGTAAGCCTCGATTTTAGCAGAATCGTAAATCTCATTCTGGATGTATCCACCCTTGATAACAAGAGCTTCGTTGTCTTTAGCGAAGTCAAAAAGAACTTTTGCAGCTTCGTTTGAGTCTTCTTTTGCCATTACGACAGCAGTAGGACCAGTAAGATAGTCTGCAACATTTTCGATTTTGAGTTCTTCAAAAGCAACCTTTGCAAAGTTGTTCTTTACAACTTTAAGAGGAGCCTCATGCTCACGGAGTTTGTTTCGGAGAGCAGTAATCTGCTCAACTGTCAAACCACGATATTCTGTGAAGATGAAGTCATTGTATTCTGAGAATACTTTTTTTGTTTCTTCAATAGCCTGAGTTTTTGCAGGCTGGAGTGCTTTTGCCAAAATAGCCATGATTATGCCTCCTCCTTAACATTTACCCAGACGCCAGGACCCATAGAAGAGCTTACTGAAACTGAGCGAACGAAATCAGCCTTTGCATCGATTGGCTTTTTGCGGTCGATTTCTGCAAGGAGAGTTTTTGCGTTCTCTGCAACCTTTGCAGCGTCCATAGAAACTTTGCCGACAGCGATGTGGATGATACCTGTTTTGTCAGCACGGAATTCTGTACGACCTTTTTTGAGTTCGTTGATAGCAGAAACGATGTCGTTTGTAACTGTTCCTGTCTTTGGGTTAGGCATAAGACCTTTGCGACCCAAAACCATACCAAGACGACCAACATCTTTCATCATATCCGGAGTAGCGACAGCGATGTCGAAATCGAGCCAGCCACCCTTTACTTTGTCGATGTACTCAGCGGCACCTGCATAAGCGGCACCAGCGTCCAAAGCCTCTTTTGCTCTCTCTTCCGGACAGAATACGAGAACTTTCTTTTCTGCAGTGAACTGATTTGGGAAAACCAATGTATCACGCATTGTCTGGCTTTTTCCAAGCTTCAATGCAACATGAAGTTCAACAGTTTCGTCAAATTTTGCGAAGTGAACATCTTTTACAATCTGGCAAGCCTTTTCTACATCGTAAGCCTGTGTCGCATCAAATTTTTTGAGCGCATCAGTATATTTCTTACCGTGTTTCATTAGTTAGCCTCCACTTCTACGCCCATTGAACGAGCAGTTCCGGCGATGATTTTTTTAGCTGCCTCAAGGTCATTTGCGTTTACATCAGGCATTTTTGTTTTTGCAATTTCTTCAAGCTGAGCCTGTGTAAGTTTACCAACCTTGTCTCGGAGCGGGTTTCCAGAACCTTTTTCGAGTTTAAGCGCTTTCTTGATAAGAACAGCAGCTGGTGGAGTTTTGAGAATGAAGGTGAATGATTTATCCTGATAAACTGTGATTACAGCCGGAATAACCAAACCTTTTTCCATGTTCTTTGTTCGTTCATTGAACTGCTGACAGAACTGTGGGGCAGAAACGCCTTTAGGTCCGAGAGCAGGTCCAATCGGTGGAGCAGGAGTTGCAGCTCCGGCTGGCGCCTGAATTTTGAACACTTCAACGATTTTTTTTGTAGCCATTTTA
Source organism: uncultured Treponema sp. (assembly GCA_937915735.1). GTDB lineage: Bacteria > Spirochaetota > Spirochaetia > Treponematales > Treponemataceae > Treponema_D. Next base: position 1,024 of record CALGGS010000212.1, on the reverse strand, counting down.
TAGCTCCTTATTTGGTATGAAAGCCAAACGACTTTCTAGCGGAATGAAGCGGTCCAACGGACTTCCATTCCTCCCAATTTATAAAAATCTGTCAGATTAAGCACAGCAAAAACATCTAAAAAGTAGATTTTCCGACTACGCTCGAAGTGACATTTTTACTGAACTAATTTTTCGACCTGAGTGATGTCTACTTCGACAGGTGTTGCGCGGCCAAAAATCTGAACCATTACGCGCATTTTGCTTTTATCTGGATAAATTTCTTCGACAACACCAGAGAATGACGCAAAGGGTCCTTCATTAATCTTAACCTGATCATCAACATTGTAAGCCTGCATAACGCGAATATTCTTTTCGCCTTTAATTCGACCACAACGAACCAAGATTTTTCGGGCTTCATCATCAGAAATCGGGCGAGGACGAACATTCGGGTCAGTTCCAACAAAGCCATTTACACCCTGAATTCTTCGGATTGCAGAACAAGTTGCCTTCCAGCCTAAATCTGGCAAATCCAACTCCAGCATTATGTAACTCGGAAGGAACTTTACTTTTCGTGTCTTTTTTTTGTTATCTTTTATTTCTACGACTTCTTCAACAGGAACCAAAATGTCGGTAACATATTCTTTATTGAGTTCACCATTTTCAAGCTTTAAGTGCAGAATTTTTTCGATTTTATTTTCGTAGCCTGCATAAGTCTGAACCATGTACCAGCCTTTCGCCATACAAAACTCCTATGCACCAAAAACAAGACTCATACCAGCACTGAACAAGAAATCAAGTGCACCAAGGATAATAGCAATAACAATAGTAGATACAAGAACAACCTTTACAGATGAAATAACATCATCTCGTGTTGGCCAAGTAACTTTTCTAAGTTCCACACCGCATTCTTTAAAAAATCCGAAAACTTTTGCCATAATAATCCTCAATAAAAAAAGAAAAGACTTTGCACGAAAGTCCTTGTCTTAAAATTATCAGGCCCGGCAGGACTCGAACCCGCGACACTCGGTTTTGGAGACCGATGCTC
>CALGGS010000211.1 GCA_937915735.1 uncultured Treponema sp. | reverse complement strand
GTCATTGCCGTACTCAAGGGCATTGCTTGTCGCCCTTGCTTAGATACGGCAATCTCCTGTACGAAAGATTATCGGGTCTAAGCCCGATAATGACACATCAGCAAGCCCGATAATGACATGCTATGCGTGCGCTATAATGACATGCTATGCGAGTGCGAAAATAATCACTGCTTCTCAAACATAATTTCTGTAATTACACGGGCAGCGTCCAGCCCCTTCTGTTCAAAACGGGTCTCAGGGCGCCATTCTTGATGCACAGCATAGCCGTCATAGCGATTTTTTAAGCCTTCCGTAGCCAAAAGCTGCTCAAGACCAAATTCTGCGTAGGGAAGCCAGTCGGTAACAAAATAAAGATAGCCACCCTTAATAAGCTTTTGTGCCATTAAGTCAGTTCTTGGCCGCTGAAGTAAACGGCGCTTAAAATGCCGTTTTTTCTGCCACGGGTCAGGAAAAAAGATATGAAAGGCAGAAACGCTCGAATCTGCAAGCTGATTCTTCAGGACTTCCATGGCATCATGCTCTATAATACGCAAATTCTTAAGATTTTTGTCGCGGATTTCACCCAAGAGTTTTCCGACTCCAGGCTTATGAACTTCAATTCCGATGTAGTTTATATCAGGATTGTTCTCTGCGATAATAGCTGTCGCCTTTCCCATTCCAAAGCCGATTTCAATTACGACCGGATTTTTATTGGAGAAAATTTTTTCAAAATCAAGAAGTTTTTCAGAATAGGGAATACAAAAGTCCTCGTGGAGCTCTTCATACGCCTTTCTCTCGCTTGCCGTGAAATGTCCCTGACGAAGCACGAAAGTGTGGATTTCGCGGTGGATTCCGTCAGACTTTCGAGGGGGGAGACTTCCCCCTTTTAGATTTTTATCACACATTTTTTTATTCCTCAATGTTTAGTTCTTCAAGCTTTCGATGAAGCGTTTTCCGACCGATTCCAAGGACTTGGGCCGTCTTGCTTTTGTTTCCTTTGTTTGCCGCAAGATTCTCGGTAATCAGTATTTTTTCGGCCTCTTCAAGCGTAATTCCAATCGGAACTGAAATCGTCTCGATTTTACTGCCACGACTCACGGAAGGCGGCAAATCTTCAAGGGTGATTTCGTTTCCGCTTGCCATTACGACGGCACTTTCTACGCAATGCTGCAGCTCACGGATATTTCCAGGCCAGTCGTACTTGTAAAGGGCATTTTTCGCCTGATTGTCAAAGCCTTTGATATTTTTTCCGTTTTCTTCGTTATATTTTTCGAGAAAGCTTGTCAGCAAAAGCGGAATGTCGTCCTTTCTATCCCGCAATGGCGGCACTTCGATGTGGATTCCGTTCAGACGAAAATACAAGTCCTCCCGGAAACGGCCAGCCTTAACCTCTTCCTCAAGATTTTTGTTCGTGGCCGCCAAAACCCGCACATCGACTTCGATTGGCTCTTCCCCGCCTACCCGCTCGAACTTTTTTTCCTGCAGGACCCGGAGCAATTTTACCTGCACGCTCATGTTGATTTCACCGATTTCGTCAAGGAAAATCGTTCCTCCGTGGGCAAGCTCAAATTTTCCCTTATGAAGGCTTTCTGCATTCGTGAACGCTCCCTTTTCATGCCCGAAAAGCTCGCTTTCAAGGAGTGTCTCGCTCAAAGAGGAGCAGACTACGGGAATGAACGCCTTGTCGCTTCGGCTTGAAAGATTATGAATCGCATTGGCAACCACTTCCTTTCCGACTCCAGTTTCGCCAGTAATCAGAACGGAAATGCGAGCGTCGGCGACTTTCTTTACCAGCGTCATAACCCGCTGCATGGCTGAGCTTTTTCCGATTATATTGTCTGTCTTTTTTTGGGTCGAAACTTGCCTTAACAGCTCGGTGTGCTTAAGCTTTAATTCCCTGCCCTCTAACGCCCTCTTTACGATGACTTCAAGCTGGGTAAGGTTAAGAGGCTTTGTTAAAAAATCGTAGGCTCCGTCCTGCATTGCCTTGACCGCGGCATCGATTGAGCCATGCCCCGTAAGGACTATGACAGGAATTCCAGGCATTTTTGTAGTGACTTCACGCAAGACCTGTTCGCCTGAAATTGAGCCTGGCATCCGCAAATCCGTAATTACAAGGTCAATGTCACCCTTTTGAAGAAGAGAAAGTCCTTCGTTTCCGTTTGCGGCGATTTTTACATTGTAGCCGTCCATCTCGAAATCTGCGGCAAGTCCTTCGCGGATATTTTTTTCGTCGTCTATGATAAGCAGTGTGAATTTCATTTTCGAGCAATAATTATATCAAAACGCACATAAAAAAAACAGTCTCAGCAGAACTCGACACAAGCCGCCAATTTTTATAGAATAACAGAAAGCTATGTTTAGAAGACTGTTTTTTTCGGCGTCGATTTTTCTGGCAGGAGCATTATTTTTTTCTCAGGAAGCCCTAAAATCCACCGAAGAAGAATATTATGATTTCTTAAGTCTCTCAGGCATTACAGAGCGCCCAACCCTTGGCTACCGCACGCTCAGCGATTCGGAATGGAGCTTTGCCCTAGATAAAGAAGAAAACTCCCTAAAAGACAGCGAGGGGAACATCTGGAAAAACAACAATCTCGGAAAAAAACGCAGGCTCTGGCAATCAGAAAATCAGGGAAAGAACTGGTTTACCCAGGGATTTGACCACAGCCTTACGCTCAAAATCTACGGCCCTGAATGGTACAACTCCTACAACACCGCCGCCCCCTACGGACAGAATGACGGCGCCCTCTGGCAAGGAAAGGGCTACAACACAAGCCTGACAGGCGGAGTGCGGCTGGAAGGCTATGGCTTTGAGGTGACGGTTAAGCCGCAGGTGAGTTTCAGTCAGAATTTGGAGTTTGATTTAATGGATAACAGTGCATATTACTCAAATAAATATGCATATACCTGGGGATACGGAAACGATGTGGGAGCGGATGCTCCGCAACGCTTTGGCGATTCTGCATTCTGGACTTATGACTGGGGAGACACAGAACTTCGCTGGGCATGGAAGGCTTTCACAGTCGGCTTCGGTACTCAAAGTCCGTGGATTGGTCCCGCCTGGCTAAATCCGGTTTTACATTCAAACAATGCGCCTACATATCCCAAATTCGATATAGGCTTACGGAAAACACAAGTTCATCTGCCGTGGCTGGGCTGGTACATAGGCAATATTGAAGCTCGTATGTGGATTGGCCGCCTTTCTGAGAGTGATTATTTTGATGACGACAGTTCCAACGACCACAATCAGATAACCGGCATGACATTTTCATACGCACCGTCTTTTCTGCCCGGGCTTACGCTGGGAATTACAAAAGTATGCCTCAGCAAGTGGAATGACGGCAACTTCTACAAGTACCTGAATCCGTTTTACGGAACGCAGGGTGCCGCCTACGGAAACGAATCAGAAGATCAGAAAATCGCCTTTTCAGCGAGCTGGCTCTCGACCAGAGGTGGAATTGAAGCCTATGCGGAATTTGCAGTTGACGACCACATAAACGCCTCCGACCGCTTAGACTCCTATATAACCCATTACTGGCACACTTTCGTCTATACATTCGGACTTAAAAAAGAAATTCCGGTCTGCAGGGCAAAAAAAATCCGCGGCGAAGTAATATTTGAGTGGAACAACACGGAGATGTCGCAGGATATGCAGGCTCAATGGGCATACAACTTCGGCTTTCACCATATAATAACCCAGGGCTATACAAACGAGGGGCAATGGCTCGGCTCAGGCATTGGATATGGAGGACAAAGCCAGTATCTTGCAGTCAAAATCTATTATCCGAAAGGCATGTCCACAGTGTACGCACACCGCTACAACCCTGACAATTCAATCCTCTTCAAAGAAGCCATATATGATGTCTCGACAGGAGACACAGGCTCCCTGCACACCCGCACCTGGAACTGCTACAAGGGAATTCTAGCCCTTGGTTTTTCAAGCATTTATTTTTTGACGAATCAAGTTGCTCTTGGAGGCGGCCTGACATATGTAAGGATTGTCAACCCTCTTTACAACCAGCAGAAAAATCACAGGTACGATGTATGGAACAGTTTTCAGTTTAGGCTGTCATGCAAAGTAAATTTATAATGCCCTTCCCGGCTATTATTTATGAATATATTCGCGGTAAGATTTTTCCGTGTCAATAATCAGACTGCCGTGCAAGGAAGCCCCCTTGACGGGAGTCTGCCAGTCTCCGTAAAAATCCGTAAGATACCATTCGGAATTTTCGGGACAAGGAAGGGTAAAAAACTCAAAGGGAAGCAGTTCTGCATTTTCAAAACCGGCCGTTTTCTTGAAGCCAACCTTGCGGTCAGGCTTGAATGAAATGCTCGCACAGTATTCGCATTTTTTTCCGTTGTATTTCTGGCAGGCCTTTTCAAATTTGAAATAAGCCCTGTTTTTTGGCCTCAAGAATTTCATTACAGCCGCATAAATCCTTTTAAGGATACGGGTGTCTCCATCATCAAGATACATCTGCCCGCGAAATTTCTTAGACTTTGCCTTAAGTTTCCTGAGATGCTCTAGAAACTTTTTCTGCTCCGCCTTATCATCGGGAAGGTTATCCTGGGGGAAAATATCTATGTTTATTCCCTGATTAAATGTAAAATTTCTGTTTTTGTTGGCGTCAAGAATCATCGTCGTCTCGGAATTGCAGATTTTTGAAAAGCCAAAGACGACTCCGGGGTCAGTCTTTTCATTCTGAAAGAAATAGGGGGAGTCAAGTTCTTTCGGGGCAACACTGCAAAGAATTTCGTAGTCTGAGCGGAGCATGCAGACATCAATATCGTCATCCCATGGGATGTAGCCTTTATGCCGCTTTACCCCCAGAAGAGTGCCACCGTCAGCAAAATATTTCAAGCCATATTTCCTGCATATCCTGTCAAGCTGAAAAAGCAGGTCAATTTCAATCGCCCATAATTTCTTCATCTGACGGGTAACGGTATAACCGTCACGAACTTCCTCATCAAGAAAATGCTCTGGCAAGTCTATCTGCAATGCTGTCATTTTAAATCTTTCTTTATTTTTGGGATTGAAAATTTAATTTTTTCAACTTCTTCAGAAGGAAAAGTAAAATGAACAATTTTCGGAGGAAGCTGTTTCTTTAATTTCTCAATTTCCAATATATCGCAGTTTTCGCAAGAAGAATTGTAGATGATTTCTGAGAAAAAATCTAGTGAATTGACATTCTAATCATAGCGAACAATTGCAAATTTATCAGGTGATTCATAAGGAAGCAAAAAAATTACCTCAGACAGTGGTAATCAAAATTTAAAACACAAAGTATTTTTATGATTTACATGCCATTAAAAAGAATACAAGGAACAAAATGCTAATAAAAAATAATCTTTTTTAAGACCCATTTTTTTCCTTTCGCCAGCATCAATTTTCTAACCCCTAACACTGATATTAATGGCAAAAAACTTATATCATCAACATCTAAAAGGGAGCGCCCTATAAAACGAAGCAACGCTTTTTTTTTATATAACTTCTCATAAAAATCTTTATCCAGATAATCATCAGAATCAATAAATGATATATAAGAGCCTGTCGCATTTATTATTCCTTTGTTGCGGGCACACGACAATCCGCAGTTTTCTTGATGTATAACCCGTATTCTCTTGTCCCTCAAAGCCCATTCATCACATTTTCTTCCGGTAGAATCAGAGGAACCGTCATCAACGAGTAAAATCTCGAGATTTTTATAAGACTGCCCGACTATTGAATCAAGGCATTTATCAATATAATTCTCAACATTGAAGCAAGGAACAACGACAGAAATCTTTTCCAACAGCATATCGATTTCTCCTTAAAATCCTAAACATTTTCAAAGTTCATTTTTTCCATAACATTGTTATCAAAAGTAAAATGTACAATTTTTTTCGGTAATCTCTCTTTTAACGCTTCTATTTCTTCAATATCGCAGTTTTCAAGGGAAAGTTTATAAATTATCTCTGCAACAATATCCAGTGCGTTGTCATTCCAGTCATAGCGGGCTATTTCCTGCGTTCCGAGCCGGATTCCAAAGCCGTTGAACAATTTTTTTGTTTTTTTGTTTAAGGTGACCTTGCATTTATAAGCATTATCGTAAATTCTGTCCATCAGTTCTTTTTCAGTCCTAATAAATATCTGATGAGTTTTTGAAATATGACCGTTAAAATCGGCAATATCAAAACCGAATGAACGAAGTTTTTGTCCAAGATAATTGGAACAGTGAACCATATGGCTCATATATTCTTTCCCAAATTTCTCAAATTCAATCATGGAAAACAGAAGCGAAATTTTTTGGTGCATCTGGGAATGCCTGAGATACTTAGGATTTATTTCGGTCTCCATTTTGTCATGCAAATATTTCTCATTTGTCATAATCAGCCCTGATGCAGGTCCTGGAAATGTTTTATGAGTTCCGCCAAACATGATGATGTTTTTTTTAGACTTAAGAGGATTTGCACAAAGACCTGCCGCAATAAGCCCCATCAACTGTGAACAATCCCACAATAAAACACATTCTGATGTATCAATTTTTTCAACATCAAGAGGTTTTATGATGTCAGATGGAGCAAGCAAAATATAGCCGATTTTTTCTTCCCTGATGATTCTGTTTACTTTTTCATAATCAAGGTCGAAATTCGGCAAATCATAAGGTGCTTCATATACTTCAATGCCAAGCCTTTCAACAACAGGAGCAACGGAAGCATGGCCGCCATAGTCCTTTCCAAGAATCATAATTTTATCGCCAGACTTACAAATTGTTTTTACAAGCATATCAATGCAGTGCATACCTGTAAAAGGACGCGGATCCGTATATTTTGCTCCGAAAATCCGTTCACAAGTTTCACTTATCATCTGGTAGAAAGGAAATAATTTTTCGCATCCGATAAAATTATCTTCCATATTGAAAGAATAGGTATTGTTCATGATATACCTCTCCTGGAAACCAAGAGACAAGGGCAGATTAGTAAAATCAGAACAAACATTTTCGGCGGCACAGAGAGGTACTGTATCTTTATGATATTTTATAAAATCTTTTGAGGCTGCAAGCAATTTTTCAAGTTCTGCATTCGTATCAACATTTGTATCAGTTTCAAAAGCTATGTTCTTATCCATTTTGAAGAGCTTTATAGAATCATCTTCGCACTGATCATGACACTGATAATAAACCCTTCCAAGATATGAAATCTTTTCTTTTTCACCAGGATTAACATCACAAATATACCAATTATCCTTGTATTGGAATTTAAAAAGAGAGTGCTTAATTTTTTTCAATGATTCAAGATGAATAATTTCACTTTCCTCTGCACCAAGCCTGTAACAGATGTTCTTTAATATGGTTGAACCAGAATTATTTTTGTATTTCCAGTCAAAATTTCTCAGTTCTTCAAGAGAGTCAAATTCGTTTATAATCTCAGAAGAGCAGCGTTTTGCATACATATATAAATCTGACAAATGCTCATCCTGAATATCAGCCCAAAATTTTCCTGAAGTTTCCGGAAGATTAAATTCATTTTCAATATGCTCAATTATTTTCTTAGAAAAACGCTCGGAAAAGAATGCATACCCCAATGTAACCCAAATGTCACAGCATTTGTCTCCATACATTGTTTTCAGTATTTTGTCATCTGAGTCCGTTACAATTCCTCGTTCTGCAGTTTTTCCAGGAACATAAATTGTACAATAATATGAATCATAGGCATAGGACTGAAAGATATTTTCCGTAAAATATAAATCAGAAGAAGTGATTATTGAATTCCTGAGATATTTTTTTGCGGCATAGACACTTGCGTGATTGTTTCTGCTTTCATAATCGTCTGTCTCTACAAGTACTACATTGTACTTATCTTTAAGAAAATTAAATTTTTCTTTCATGTATCCAACGACAATAACAATTTCTTCTATTCCTTTTTCCCTCAACTGCCGAATCTGGCGTTCAATGAGGGTTTCACCTTTTACGGAAAGAAGTCCCTTAGGTGTCTCAAAATTTAATGGGACAAAACGAGTTGACATACCAGCCGCAAGGATAATTGCATTATCTATCTTATGTTTTTTTAATACACTGATTCCTTTTTCTGAAAGTTTTCCGTCAATAATAAATTCATTTTCTGTAAGATATTTATAGTCTTTTGAAATTTCATCTTCATTTTCAAAAAGTTTTACTGCAAGTTTCTCAATTGATAAAGAGCAATTTTCACTCAATGACAGTAAAATATCAAATTGCTTTTTTGTCATTTTATTTCCTCCGGTTTTCTTTTCATATATTCTGTATATGGCTTATCAGTATCAATAATTACATTTCCATGAAAATTTGAGCCAACAACAAATTCTTTCCAATTTCCGTAGTTCTCAGTAAGAACCGCATCGTAATCAGAAGGAACTGGAATTTTCAGGAACTCAAAGTCCAGGTATTTTTTTTCTGCAAAATATATTTTTTTTTCAAAGCCTGCCGTTCTTTCAGGACGGAAAAACATGGCGGCAAAGCATTCAGTCTCTGATTCATTAAATTCCTGGGATTTTTTATTTAATCTGAAGTAGTAAAAATTTTTGATTTTAAAAATTGAAACAATTTTTCCCAAAATTTTTTTCACGAAATTTCTCTCGTTAAGATTTAAGCGGGAATAATTTCTGAACTTATGCGCTTTCTTTTTGATAAGAATCAATTTCTTTTGAAATTTTTTAAATTGAATTTCATCATCAGGAATATTGTCGTAAACGAAAATATCAAGCCAAATTCCCTGGTTATAAGAAAAATTTCTTTGAAACTGCTTTTCGATAATCATTGTCGTCCGAGAATTTCTTATTTTTAGACAACCAAAAATTGTTTGTGAATCTGTTTCTTCAGTCTGATAAAAATACGGGGATTTCAGTTCATTTTTTGCAACACTGCAAAATTTTTCATAATTTTCCCTATCCATTTTTAAATCAATATCATCATCCCAGGGAATAAAACCTTTGTGTCTGACAGCTCCTAAAAGAGTACCTCCATCAGCAAAATATTCAATGTTATATTTTTCGCAGATTTTTTGAACCTGATGCAATAAATCCAGCTCAACAGCCCAAACCTCTTTCATCTGACGGGTGACTGTGTAACCGTCACGAACTTCCTCATCCAGAAAATGCTCCGGCAAGTCTATCTGTAATGCTGTCATTTTAAACCACCGTTTAAATTATACGGAATTTATACCATAAATCACAATTATTTTCCATATCCAGACAAAAATTTTTTAGAGTCCTTCAGGGAACAAAAAATCGGTGGTTTAAATTTACCTTTTTCTGCATATGCTCAGTAAAATTAAAAAAATCGTCAGGTACAAATTCCTTCTCCCGTCCATTTATCTTTTGACTACAAAAAAGAGAATCAAAAACAAGCTGGTCCTCTACTCAATCGAATACGATTACCTTGAGCCGTCTTTTTTCCAGCTGTACAAAGCCTTAAAGTCAGACGGCAGGTACAGCCTTACGGTCATAAATAAAGTCCACGGATTTTCCGAAGAAGTAAAGCTCATAAAAGAAATCAGGAATGCAAGATTCATCTTCATCTGCAGCGGCTCTACCCTGCTTGACAACATTCCCCTCAGAAAGGAAACAAAAATCATCAACCTCTGGCATGGCTGCGGTGCGTTCAAAAAATTCGGTCTGTCAAAAATGAAGGGCTGGGGAGACATAAAAGACCCTTTCAACAAATTCAAGAATACGAATCTCTTTACGGTGACAAGCGAAGAGATTAAGGAGCATTATTCAGAAGCAACGGGAATTCCCCTTGAAAAAGGAGTCATAAGGGCTCTTGGCTCAAGCAGGACCGACATTTTCTTTGACAAAAACTTTCTGCATGAATGTGATGAGAAGAAAAAGTCTTTTTTATCAGAACATGGAGCAGAAAACAAAAAGATTCTCCTCTACGCCCCCACTTTCAGGGGAAAAAAGCTCTCGGAATCCTACACGCCGGATTTTTTAGATTTGAGGAAACTTAAAATGAATCTTGAGGATAATTTCATCCTGCTTCTGAAGCGGCATCCCATTACAAAAAAACGAGGTCTTGAGATTCCAGATGAATTGAAAAGTTTCTGCATTGATGCAGGGGATTTCTTTTCCATCAGCGAGCTCATAGTTATTTCCGACATTCTCATTTCTGATTATTCGTCGCTGATTTTTGAGTGGTGTCTGTTCGAAAAGCCCCTTTATTTTCTGGTTCCTGATCTGGATGAATATATCGACGAAAGGGGATTTTATTTTGACTTCAAGTCTCTCATCATGGAAAGCCGGCTTGACACTACAGACGACTTAATCAGAGCAGTAAAAGATGCCGGAAATTTCGATTTTGATTTTATTCACAAACTGAGAAAAGGGCACATGGCTGCCTGCGACGGGAAAAGTACCCGGCGGATAATCGCTGAATTAGACAATTTGTAAAACAAGGATGCAGTTCAATGAAGAGGAAATTCCTGTTTATCGTGATGGGGGAATTCACATCGCTGCTCCTCAAGGACATTATGAGCCAGCCTGACTGCGAGATTCTTATTGCGGGAAGGACAGGAATCGGAACTTTCTTGCTCAGGAGGAAAATTCCCAGAAAAATCCTAAAAATCCTTCACCTTCATAAATTTTTTATGTCACAGCCCTTCTGCTTCAAAATCGCCAGTTATGATTTCAGACCGGACACGGAGTATTTTTTAGTTTTTATAGGAACCTTCGCTTTTTACAGGCCGGAGATGATTGAAAAACTGAAAAAGAAGGCAAGGATAAAAAGAATTCTTCTGATTTTAGACTCAATGAACGCTCAAAGTTACACAGTGTCCCGCAACAAAGACATCATCTTTAAGGGAAGATTTGACGGGATCTACAGCTTCGACAGATACGACTGTGAGAAATTCGGCTGGAAATACATCGGAAGAAACTATTATTCAAAGCAGCAGGTCACAGGCGTATCAGAGGAAGACATAAGCGATGCATATTTTGTCGGAGGTCTTAAAGGAAACAGGGACTTCCTCATCTACTCAACTTACGAAAGGCTTTCAGAAAAAGGAGCAAAAGTGCTTTTCAACTTAAACTGCCTCAGTAAAAAACAGTTTAAAGAGGCTCCCCGTAAATCCGGAATCACCTATACATCAGGCACCAACATTCCATACCCGGATGTTATGAAAAAAAATGCAGGGACAAACTGCATAATCGAAATCATGCAGGAAGGACAAAGAACGCAGTCCATAAGATATTTTGAGGCACTCGCCTTGAACAAAAAACTTTTGACAAACAATCCCGACATTAAAAACCTTCCCTATTATGACGAGAGGTTTATGAAGTATTTCAAAACGGCTGAGGACATCGATGTTGAATGGGTCAGGCGGAGGGAAGCCATCAACTATAACTACAGGGATGATTTTTCGCCACTTCATCTGATGGAACAGTTCAGAAGAGATTTTTCACAGACTGCTTTTGAGGAATGACAGAGTGCGCCTTATTCCGCCGTCAATGTCAAAATTCGCCCGCCAGCCAAGGGCTTTTATTTTCGAGGAATTCAAAATCGCTGTCTGAGCCCTGGAAAAGCCTTTTTTTTCGGTCTCTCCAGGCAGGTCGAAAATCACCTGCAGGTTTGAGCAGCGGGCGATTTTTTCAGCGAGCGACTTGAGGGTGACATTTGATTTTTCGTCAGAGACATTGTAGGCCTCTCCGCCCGCCCCCTTCAGCAAAAGAAGAAGCAGGGCGGCCGCAGCGTCTGACGAATAGATGTAGGAATAGTATTGATTTCCCTCGCTCTTCAAGACAATGTTTTCTCCCCGAACTGCGTTTTTAAGAAACTGGCTCAGAGCCTTGGAGTCGTCCTTTTTCAGGGTCGGTCCGTAACAGCGGCACAGTCGGGCAATTACATAATCAATTTTTTTTTCGGCAGAAAAGGAAGCGCAAAGAGTCTCGCACAGCCTCTTGCTTTCGTTGTAACAGGAACGGGGCAGATTGCAGTCTAAATATCCAAAATCTTTTTCCCCAAAGCCCTTTTCAAGACCTGTCCTGTCGTCCCCATACACTTCAACGGATGACACCAGAAGGAACCTGGAGCCTTTGTTTTTCTCAGCGATTTTCAGGAGGTTGTATGAGCCAAAAACATTCGTTTCAACAGTTTCAACCGGAAATTCCGAATACTGCAGGGGATGGGTATTACTTGCGGCATGTACTATGAAATCAATCCTTCCGTCAATATCAAAAGGCTGGCACACATTCTGAGCAATATACCTGATGAATTCACGGTCAGACTCTTTCTTGTGCCTGGAAAGCAAAATAAGTTTCAAATCAAGGGAAAATTTCTCGTTCAAAAAAACAAGCATGTCCACAAGCGGAGTTCCGATAAGGCCTGTGGCTCCGCTTATCAAAAATGTCTTGCCGCGGAAGTTATTCCAGTCACAGTCCAATTTGAGAACAGACTCAATATCCTCGGCATAAAAATCCGCAGCCCCTACTTTATCCATGAATCTTTTTCCATTTTAAGATAGGCCTTAAAGATTTCAAGATTGTCTTTCGTCGTGAGCTTTATATTTCTGTCAGACCCCGATGCAAAGTGAAGGGTTTCACCCAAATCAACCATCATCGTATTCGTATATGATGACGGACCGATTCCGACGTTTTCCTCAAAGGCCTTTCTGTAGGCCCATACAAGTTTTTCGTATTTGTATGCCTGGGGGGTAGACACACGGCGAAGCGTGTCCCTGGGTATGTACTGATTTGTCGTCTTCTCGTCTTTTTTTACGAAAATCTGCTCATTGTAAGGCATGGAAGTGACGGCATTTCCGTATTTTTCACAGGTAATGACGACATCAGAAAGAACCGAATCGTCAACAAGAGGCCTTACTCCGTCATGTATGACTATTATGTCCCCTTCCCCCGCGCTTTTTATTCCAAAGATTCCGTTGCGTATGGATTCCTGGGCGCTCTCACCTCCGTTAAAGACATCCTTAAGTTTTGTAATTCCAAACTGCTTCGCATAGGCTTTCAGAACATCGTGCCAGCCTTCAAGACAGACACAATAAACCTCATCAATCGCAGGATGTTTCTGGAAGGCTTCCAGAGTATAGATAATTACGGGCTTATCATAGACATTTATAAACTGCTTGGGAATATCCTGTCCCATTCGGCTTCCTACACCACCGGCAATAATAAGTGCAATTTTAGACATATTTATCTCCAGTAAACCTCAAAGTCATGCTTCGCAACCTGTTTTTCGACAGGAGGAAGCTGCATGTAATCACCATATATATTCGACAGGTAAGTCTCATACCCCTGCATCGCCTTGAATTTTTTTCCCTCAAAATCAAGGTCCACAAAGGATTCGAAAACCTCTTTTGGCATCTGCTCCCTTTTTCCGTATCCGAAGACCGAGCAGGCAAGGAAACGAGAGGAAAAGTAATCGTTATTTTTTGCAAAGGCATTTATTTTTTTTGCAAAATGGTTTCCTGAGAGCGGCTTAAACAGAAGGAAGAGACAGCGCCGCAGCAATTTTTTTATTCCCTTTTCCTTCCTGCTGTTTTTCTGGTATAAGCAGCCGTTTATAAATTTTCTCCGCTTTATTTTTTTCCAGTAATTTTCTCGTTTTTTTTCATCATCTGGAAGTCCGTCGAGGGGGAAAATATCAATATTCACGCCCATGGAATCAATTTTCCTGTCGTATTTTTCAATTAAAAAAGTTTTTGTATTTACAAGTTTCGCAAAAGGATGAAAAAACTGGGCGTCATTAAGTGAAGAAATCACCTTCAGAGAGGACTTTTCCTGCTCATTAAAAAGCCTATGAAAGCGTTCGTAGTCGGGGCGGCTCATCATAATGTCAATGTCATCATCCCATGGAATATACCCCTTATGCCGCACCGCCCCCAAAAGGGTTCCGCCACAAAGAGAATAGTGAATATCATTTTTTTCACAAAAATCGTGAACTGTCTGTAAAATTTCAAGCTGCAGTTTTTTTAATTCTTCTGCATTTATTTGCTTTTCCATATTCTTAAATTTTCAGTTATAATATACATAATATCGCTGATTTTGAAAAGGCATTTAAAAGACACTGAAAAAAGAATTGCAGTACAGATTTTATTTATGATAAAATACAGATTGTAATAACGACAATGAAACAGACTTCCCTTAAAAAAAATGCTTTTTACAATATGCTCCGCGGACTGATGAACATAATCTTTCCGATTATTTCATTTCCCTATGCCTCCCGCATCCTTATGCCTGAAGGTCTGGGAAAGGTAAATTTCGCAAATTCTGTCATCGAATATTTCGTTCTTTTTGCCCTGCTGGGTATAAAAGCCTATGCATCCAGAGAATGTGCAAGAGTAAGGGACGACAGGGAAAAACTTTCCAGACTGGCAAAGGAAATCCTGATTATAAACGCTGTTTCCACGGTCATATCTTACATCCTCCTTTTTTTCGCACTTGTATTTATTCCTAAATTCGCCGAATATCGGATTCTGCTTATAGTCTGCTCCACAAAAATTCTGTTTTCCACAATCGGAATGGACTGGCTCTACACGGCAAACGAGGAATACCGCTACATTACGATGCGTTCAGTTTTCTTTCAGTTCCTGAGCCTTGTGTTCCTGTTTACTTTCGTAAAGGCTCCCGATGACTATGTTTTTTATGCAGGAATGGGCGTTTTTTCAAGCGTGGGGTCAAATTTCTGCAATTTGATTTACTCACGCAGATTCATAAATATATTTACAAAGTCCCCCCTCAACCTGAAAAGGCACTTCAAGCCTGTCCTTACTTTTTTCGGTACGACTCTTGCGGGAAAACTCCATTCGGCCCTTGACGCCGTAATGCTGGGCTTTTTGCTCTCCTCTACTTCTGTCGGTTATTATTCAGCGGCGAGCAAGATTTCCCTTCTGGTTCGTCAGCTCATTCAGGCAATCTGTCAGAGCCTCATGCCCAGGAGTTCCTATTATCTCGAAACTGGAGAAATTGAAAAATTCAATAAAATGGTCTACAAGGCGGCGGATGTCGTTTTCTTTTTTTCAGTTCCTGCGGCCTTCGGATTGTATTTTTTATGCAAGCCCCTCATCATTATTTTCAGCGGCGACCAGTATCTTCCTGCCCTTTCAGCAATGAAAATAATTGTTCCGACTGTCATAATCTGCTCTTTCAACAGTTTTCTGAATAATTTGATTTTGATTCCAAACCGCAAGGAAAAAATTTTCCTAATCGCTCAGTGCATTGCGGCGGGACTCAACATCGTTTTAAATGCAGTTTTCATTCCCCTTCTGGGAGTTTTTGGTGCAGCGCTTGCTACCCTACTGGTTGAGGCCGCAACTGTCATAGTTTCTCTCTCAGCCTGTCTTGACTACTTTAAAACCCGGGACATTTACATTGCATTTCTTCAGGCACTGACAGGCGCCGTGATTATGTTTGCAGGCATTTTTTTTATGTTCTCCAGCCTTGCAAATCCTTTTCTTCAGACTGTTTTTTCAATTTTTACGGGCGGACTTATTTATGCGGTCGTGATGCTGATTTTTAAAAACCAGACGGCCCTGATGATTCTAAATATTTTCAAAAAAAAGGTAAAAAAATAACATGGCAAACATAAAGTTCCTTGCACTTAAACATAAAGTCTTAAATAAATTGCAGAAGCACCTTCCTTTCATAGACTCTGACAAGATGATTTATGATTTTATCGAAAAAGAATTTGATGCGATAAACAAAAGATATACAGCCCTTGATTATTCAAACGAAAAAAAACTGAAATTAAGTCATGAACAAACAAACGAAAACATCTGGATTTTCTGGTGGCAAGGATTAGAAAACGCACCGCTTCTTGTAAAAAAATGCGTTGAAAGCGTTAAAAAAAATGCTGGCGGTCATAAAGTGATTCTTCTCACAAGCGAAAACTGGGAAGAATATGCACACATCCCAGATTATATAACGAAAAAACTTTCTGAAAAAAAAATCACACTTACCCATTTCTCCGACATTCTTCGTATGTGTCTTTTAAGCGAGTATGGCGGACTTTGGCTGGACGCGACAATTTTTGTTTCCCACCCTATTCCAGAAGAATATTTTACGCGTTCTTATTTTACCATACACTACCCTAATTCTACTAGCCGGATTGCGAAAGGAAAATGGACAGGTTTTTGTCAGGCTGCAAAACCAAACCAAATAATTCATATCTACTGCAAGGATGTTTTCTTTTCGTATTGGAAAAAATATGACAATCTTATAGATTATTTTTTAATCGATTACATTATGCGCTATGGATACGAGCACCTTCCGCAATTTAAGGCTCTTGTAGATGATATTCCAGAAAATAACACTGGAATAAAAAAGCTTGACGCATATTTTAACAATGAATATTCACAAGAAAAACTAAAAGAGATTCTTTCCTCATCCATTTTTTTCAAGCTTAACTGGAAAAGAAAATATTCTCTGCAAACAAAAAATAAAAAGCAGACTGTTTACGCTTATTTCATAGAAAGTGCTGAATTATAATTCTTTTTAATCAGAACTAACGCAATCATTTATATTGAATTATGTTTTCTTATTCGGATTGATGAAACCCTGGCTTTTCATTAAAATATTCTTATTATTCACATTTTTGTATCGGGGCTTACATAATGAAATTTACAATCTTGGATTATCTTGAAGAAACTTCTTCTAAATTTCCAGATAAAATTGCTTTTGCAGATATAAATTCGTCTGTTACTTGGAAGGAATTTGTCGCTCGCTCAAAAGAAAAATCTGCAGTCATTTCAAAATATTTCAAGAAAGGCTCGGCAGTTCCCGTAATGATAGAAAAAAGTGTTAAGACTCTTGAATATTTTTTTGCCGCCCTTTACGCGGGTTGTTTTTATTCATATTTTGATGCGACTTTTCCAGATTCTCGATTAAATTCAATGATTGAAACTCTTGGCGTTAAACACATAATTGCAGACAATCGCTTTGAAAAAAAACTTTCTAATCTGAACATAACACCACTTTTTGAAAAGGCTTTTGATGAAGAATGTTTAGAATACGATGACACTCGCCGAAGAGAAATAATCGACACGGATGCAGCTTACGCTAATTTTACATCTGGCTCAACAGGAACTCCAAAAGCTGTTGTTGTTTCTCACCGCTGTGTAATTGATTTTATTTCCATTTTTACAGAGCTTTTCGGAATTGAAGCAGACGATAACATTGCAAATCAAGCACCATTTGATTTTGATGTTTCTGTAAAAGATATTTTCTCCGGTGTTTTTACAGGTGCAAGCGTTCACTTAGTTCCAAAAATGTTTTTTTCTTTTCCAACAAAGCTTCTGGATTTTTTAGAAGAACGCGAAATCACAATTCTTATCTGGGCGGTTTCTGCCCTCTGCATTGTTTCTACGCTAAATGGCTTTGACTACAAGATTCCCAAGAAATTACGTAAAATTATGTTCTCTGGCGAGGTTATGCCTATAAAACAGCTTGAAATCTGGAAAAAATTCATTCCAAATGCAGTGTATATAAACCTTTACGGTCCAACAGAGATTACTTGTAACTGCTCGTATTTCATAATTCCACAGGATGCGAAATTATCAGCTTATACAAAGGGCATTCCGATGGGAAAGCCTTTCCCGAATGAAAGAATCTTTCTTTTAGATGAAAACAACAGCCTTGTTACAGACTACGACACTGAGGGGGAAGTTTGTGTCAGCGGAAGCTGCGTTGCATTAGGATATTACAACAGCGAAAAAACAAAAGAAGTATTTGTTCAAAATCCACTGAACAAGTCAACATTCGAAAGGATTTACAAAACCGGAGACCTTGCAACTCTTAATAAAGACGGAAACTATTACTACATTGGGCGTAAGGATACTCAGATTAAGCACATGGGACACAGAATTGAGCTAGGTGAAATAGAAAGCGCAATTGCATCTTACGAAAACATTACCAGAGCCTGCTGTATTTTTACAGACAATAAAATTCACGCTTTTTACACTGGAAAAGAAAGCGAAAAAAAGGAAATAGTCTCACTTTTAAAACAAAGTCTTCCGGCCTTTATGATTCCGTCAGATTTTATTTATACAGATGAATTTCCGCTCACAAAAAATGGCAAAGTTGATAAAAAAGCGCTAACGGAGATATTAAATGAGCACAAAGACTGATTACACTTCTCTAGCACAACAATACGGCACTCCATTTTATCTTTTAGATAAAAACGAAGCCTTGCGCCGCGTTCAACAAATTAAAAATTACCTTCCAAAGAATGCGAGACTGTGCTATGCAATAAAGGCAAATGCTTTTTTAACAGATTTCTTAAAAGATGAAGATATTTTGTTTGAAGTATGTTCTCCCGGAGAACTTTCTATCTGTGAAAAAATCGGTCTAAATCCTAAAAAAATTATATTTTCAGGCGTAGTAAAAACACTTGAAGATGTAAAAAGAGCCTACAGTCTTAATGTAAACACAATCACTCTTGAGTCAAAAACCCATTTTGATTATTTATTGAAAACTGTAAAAGAAACAAAAAATTCACACGAGCAAAGTGTAATTCTTAGACTAACAGGCGGAAATCAGTTTGGTATGAGCGCAAAAGACTTAACTGAATTAATTGGGAAAATAAAAGAAGTTCCGTCAGTTAAAATACGCGGAATACATTTTTTTACGGGAACTCAAAAAAAAATTAAGACGATACAAGAAGAAATAAAATATATTGAAGAATATTGCACAAAATTAAAATCTCAATTTGATTTACAGAATCTTGAAATAGAATACGGCGCAGGTCTTCCATACGAATATTTTTCAGGAAAAGACGAAAAAAACAATTTTTCAACAATTGAAGACTTTTCCAAGCTAATTGAAAATTCAAAATTCGATTATGTTATTGAGCTAGGGCGCTATATCGCTTCTCCTTGTGCAAAATATGTTACTAAAATTGTTGACATTAAGGGTGATGAAAAAGGCTATTACTGCTTAATCGACGGAGGAATCAACCATATAAACTATTTCGGTCAAATGATGGGAATGAAGCTGCCTAAGGTGGAGCATATTGCTCAAGTTTCTGCCTTTTCAAATATTCAAGACTATACCGTCGCAGGCTCCTTGTGCACAACAGCAGACATTGTTTTAAGGAAGCTAGCTCTTACATCACCGGCAATCGGCGATTTACTCGTATTTGATGATATCGGTGCATATTCAATTACAGAAGGAATCTACCTCTTTTTGAGCCATCCTCTTCCTCTTGTCTTATGCAAGGCTGGTGAAAAATTAACAGTGTTGAGAAAATCACAGGAAACATATATACTCAATTCGTAAAAAAGGAGACAAATAAAAATGGACGAATTATTAAAAATTCTTGAAGACTTAAAGCCAGATGTTGATTTTAAAAGTGAAACAACCCTAATTGACAATGCGATTTTAGACTCGTTTGATATAGTTCAGCTTATAACTACCCTCAAGGAAACTTTCGATATTGAAATTTCACCGGCAGATATTGTTCCAGAGAATTTTAACTCTGCACAAGCCATGTGGGCGATGATTGAGCGGTTGCAGTAAAAAATGAATCTTACCTCAACAATTTTTGCACTCTTTTTAGCTCTTGTAACACTTACCTATTATTTTTTTCCTCAAAAAAAGCGTTGGTATGTTCTTTTGGTATCAAGCTATATATTTTATGCTTATGCCTCCGTTAAGGCATTTTTATACCTTGTTCCAACGACAGTTGAGGTGTTTTTATTTGCACGCTGGATGCAGAATATAAACAACCGCTACAACGAGAAACTTAAAGCCGTAACTGACAAGGGCGAAAAAAAAGAACTTAAAGCAGCCTGTAAAACAGAAAAGAAGAAGGTTCTAACTCTTTCTCTTATCATAACGATTGGAATTCTTTGTGTATTAAAATACACAAATTTTATATGCGAAAATGCTGCCTCGATTATAAACATATTTAAAACAGGGTTTCATTTTTCTACAATAAATTTTTTTGTTCCGCTTGGCCTTTCATTTTACACATTTTCAGCCGCAGGATATTTATTCGACATTTATAATTCAAAATACGAAGCAGAAAAATCATTTCCCAAATTCGCCCTCTTTATAAGTTATTTTCCCTCAATAATTCAGGGGCCGATAAACCGCAACAACTTGCTTCGGAGTGAATTATTTGAAAAAGAACACAATTTTTCCCTTACAAACACACAGTTTGCATTGCAGCGCATTTTATGGGGATTTTTAAAGAAACTCATTATTGCCGACAGGGCAGAAATAGTCGTTTCATACATTTTCGATAGTTATGCCATGCTTCCGTGGTTTACAGTTTTGTTCGGACTATTTATGTATGCAATTGAGCTTTATGCAGATTTTGCAGGAGGAATGGATATTGCACTCGGAGTTTCTGAGCTTTTTGGAGTAAAATTACAGGAAAATTTCCGTCAGCCCTATTTTGCAAGCAGCGTTGGAGACTTTTGGAGAAGATGGCATATCACTTTAGGAGCCTGGATGAAAGACTATATTTTTTATCCTTTTAGTCTTTCAAAGCCGATGACAAACCTTTCAAAATGGTTATCTGTAAAAAGCCGTCATTTAAGTCGCGTTGTCCCAGCATGTCTTGGAAATATTTTAATTTTTCTAATTGTAGGAATCTGGCATGGCGCTCAGTGGCATTTTATTTTCTGGGGTCTATATCAGGGACTGATTATTGCAATAAGCACGCTTTTAGAGCCTTTGTATCAAAGGTTAATTGCTTTTTTCCATGTCAATGTAAAATCTCCAGGCTGGAAAATTTTTAGAATTATAAGGACATTTTTAATCATTCTTTTAGGCTATATCGTAGATGAAATCAGCGATATGAAAGATGTCGTCGGAATGACAAAGCAACTATTCTCTTTTACAAATTTTTCTCTAATAAAAAATTTTGCACCAGACACCTTAAGCATTGTAATTGTCCTAGCCTTTACAGCCGTTTGGTTTATAATAAGCCTCTACAAGGAAAAAACTGGTTTAAGCATAAGGGAAAAAATTGCTTCGTTCCCGCTTGTTATCCGCTGGACTCTCTACATTGCACTCATTCTTTGCGTTCCTTATTTTGAAGCGAAATATTCTGCGGGGTTCATGTATGCAAACTTCTAAAAATCAGATTGTCCGCACTTTTATTTTTTGTGTCGTTTTTGTTACAGCAGTCTGCCTCATAAATTTTCTCTTAGTCCCCTACTCTTCTTTAATGAAAAAATTTGAGAACTATCACAGGGTTCAAGCAAAAGGTAATATCGACTATCTTGTAATCGGCTCATCCTTAGAGGGGGACGGACTTATGCAGGATGTAATGGCAGAGGAGCTTGGCGGAAACACAGTAGTCTTTACACCTCAAGGCTCAAATCCTGAGGTCGAGTATCTCCTGCTTTTAGATGTAAGCTCAAAAAACAGGGTAAAAACTGCAATAATCGGATGGGATTTGTTTCAAAATTTAATGAATCCTTATTATAGATACCCCCGCTCAGAGCAGCTAAACCGAGAGCTTATAAAAGAATGCTGGAAAAGCAATGAACTTACAAAAATTATGCTCTCTCGGTACGCCGAGCAGCGATATTCTCAGACATTTTTCCAATTCTGCTCTTTTCAGGACAATATAAAAAATATTTCTAAAGTCTTGAAATCTAAAAAGGAAAGAAGAGAAAATCCTGAAAATTTAGTGCTTGTAGCTGACGGCACTCCGATAGATGTAAACGACATTCACAATCCAAGTTATAATTTTGACAAGCTTCTTTCAGACGAATACACGGATATAATAAATCCAAAAGACTTTGAATATGTATTAAAAATAAGGGATTTCTGCAAAAAAAACGGAATTGAACTTTATTTTTTATCAGCCCCTGCTCCACAAGTTTCCATTGACGCTATTGCAATTTATTGGTCAATGCACTACAATTCTAAAATAGCTTTTAAAGAAGCTGGTATTAATTTTATTGACACCTTAGAGCAGGAACATTTTCCCTATTCAACAGAAAACACTAATTTTAAGGACTGCTACGGTCACATAACAAAAACATATCGTGAAACATACACAAGGGCAGTATCTTCTTACATAAACACAAAGGCTTTTTATGGGAGCAAATATGAATAAAAAAATAAATCTAACAGTTTTTTCACTTTCACTCTTTCTTATAGCTGTTGGAACAACCTGCATACTTTTCATTCCTCAGATACTAAACTGGCTCCCGGATTTTTTGGAGACGCAGGTTTTTCACCGCACATTTAATCATGAAGCATATAGAGAAACGATGGTTTCTCTTGTATCCTACCCTATCTTCTTTGCAATTTTGCTTGATGCAATTTTTTTCATATGGTTTTCAGATAAACAGAAAAATACTGTTATAGCTTTCTATCTCGCATCAATTTTACTTACACTTGTGGTAACTTCATACACTTGTGCAAATTCATTTACAGATCAAGATTTAAGCTCAGAAACGCTTTTTGCGCTTGAATGTTTTAAGGCAAAAACATTTTGGCCAACAACATGGTACTATTCTATGGAATTTCGTTTCTTAAACACGCAGCTTCTTACTGTACCATTATTTTTATTCACAAAAAATCTTGCTCTAATTCGTGCAATAACGGCAGTACTCTGTGAGCTGGCTCTATTTGGTGCGACCTGGTTTTTGCTGCATGAACTGAAAATCAAACAAACATGGCTAAAGTTTCTTTGTTGCACACTGATAATCAGTCCTGTTTCTTGGACATTTTTCACCGTTGTTCAGGAAGGCAGTTACTATATTCCTCACATTATGTTCAGTTTCTTTTATGTAGGAATGTTTCTATCTATCGTTTTTCACGCAGAAAGGCACACCCAAAAGAAAAATCTGATTCTTACCATTGTTTTCTTTGTTCTTGCATTTTTAAGCGGACTTTCATCCATTCGATATATATTAAATTTTGTTTTTCCAGTTTGGGCAGTAAGCGCCACATATATGTTTTACAATGAAAGAAAACAGAATGTTGCATTTAATTTTAAATCTTTCTTTGTTGAAAATAAACAGAATAAAACAGCATCAATAGCATTGCTTTTAAGCGGATTTGGCTATATCTGTAACAGCTTTATTCTTTCGTCAATTTTTACATTCAAGAACATGAATAAAATTAGATTCAATTCATTGAATGAAATGACAGTTGACGGCATTAAAAATATGCTTTTAGACACAGCAGGATTTAATGGAAATGTTAGCGTTTTTACTCCCGGCGGAGTTGCAAATATTTTACTTTTTGTTGTCACAATTTTTATGGTAATGGGGATTATAGAACTGCTCAAAGGAAAAACTTCATCAGATATCCGTTTTTTCTTGCACTATGCCATTTTCTTTTTCTTCTTCCATCTGTATACAAATATCTGTACCGAAATGACAGGACGATACTTTACAATGGTATTTGTATTTTTGATTCCGATTATTGCAGTTACAGTTGAAAATACGGAAATTACCTCGCTAAAAAAATGGATTCTAACTGCATCAGTCTCTGTTCTGATTCTTACAAATGGATATCTTTGTTTTGGTAAAATGCAGACAGCAGATCGCTCATTAAAACTAGATGGAGTTTGTAAGTACCTGACAGAGAATGATTATGAATTTGGGTATGCATTTTCTAATATTGCTAACTGCATTTGGTTTTGGACGAACGGAAAAATCGAAGTTGCTTCTATAAGTAGCGATTCTATAGACGGAACAAATGTTTTACCTAAAAAATATTCTATCCACAAATGGCTTGAACCAAAAAAATATCAAGACAAAAATTATTACAAAGGTGAAAAACATGTATTCTTTGTAATAAAACAGGAAGAATATAAACTATCGGTAAATAAATCTGTAATAAATAGTGGAAATCTTGTTTTTGAGGATTCTGATTATTTGATTTTTGAATATGACAGTACTCAAAAATTTATCGAAGCTTTTTCCAAATAATTCTGATAGGAGAAAAATATGATTCATTTCAATGTTCCTCCAGTAACTGGCAATGAAACAAAATATATTCAGAAAGCAATTGAAAATCACAAAATCTGCGGTGACGGTGAATTTACAAAAAAATGTCACGAGTGGTTTGAGCATAAGCTAAATTCTGTTAGGGGGGGGCTAACACCCTCAAAAGTCCTTCTTACCACAAGCGGAACCACAGCCCTTGAAATGGCGGCTCTTCTCTGCGATATAAAGCCTGGGGACGAGGTAATCATGCCGTCCTTTACCTTCTGTTCCACAGCCGACGCCTTTGTTCAGCGGGGAGCTAAAATCGTTTTTGTTGATGTCCGACCTGACACCATGAACATTGACGAAAATAAAATCGAGCGGGCAATTACAGGAAAAACAAAGGCAATCTGCGTCGTTCATTATGCCGGAGTCGCCTGTGAAATGGACACGATTATGGATATTGCCCGCCGCCACAGCCTTAAAGTCGTTGAAGATGCGGCACAGGCTGTCTGCTCTTTTTACAAGGGAAAGCCTTTGGGAACAATCGGCGATTACGGCTGTTTTTCTTTCCATGAGACAAAGAATTTTTCCATGGGCGAAGGCGGAGCCGTCATCATCAATACAGGAAATGCTGATTTTGAAAAGGCTGAGATTATCCGTGAAAAAGGCACTGACAGAAGCCGCTTCCTTCGCGGACAGGTGGACAAATATACCTGGCGGGATTACGGCTCATCTTACCTTCCAAGCGACATGAATGCGGCCTATCTCTGGGCTCAGCTTGAAAAAGCCGATGACATTCAGAATTATCGAATGAATGTATGGAATAAATACAAGGAAGCTTTTGCAGAGTTGGAAAAAGAGGAAAAAATACGTCTTCCTGTAATTCCAGAAGGCTGCACTCACAACGCCCACATGTTCTATCTTATTACAAAAAATCTTGAAGAGCGGACAAAATTCATATCATTCATGCGGGAAAAAGACATTCTCGCAGTCTTCCATTACATTCCCCTCCATTCAGCCCCGGCAGGGCTTAAATTCGGTCGTTTTGACGGCGAAGATGAAATCACCACGGCTTATTCCGAGCGTCTGGTTCGCCTTCCTCTCTATTACGGCCTTACAGATGAAGACCAGAAGAATGTCATTGATGCCGTCCTGGAGTTCTACAAATGAGCGTGAATCCAGAAAACCAGAAAGAAATCAGCATCGTAATTCCAGTCTATAACAGCCACGAGTGCGTCGCAGAACTCAGCCGTCAGATTGCGGACTCTCTCGGCTCGGTCGGAATCAGCTACGAGCAGATTATGGTAAACGACTGTTCCCGCGACTCCAGCTGGGACGAAATCAAAAAAGAAGCGGAGAAAAATCCAAACCTGCTTGGAATCAACTTGCGCAAAAACGGCGGTCAGGACTCTGCCATCCTCACTGGATTGAACTACGCCAGCGGAAAGTGGATTGTCATTATGGACGATGACTTGCAGCATTCGCCCTATGACATTCCCAAACTTTACGAGGAAGCTAAAAAAGGCTTTGATGTGGTCTATGCCAATTTTGAGGCCAAAAAGCAGAAACTCTGGAAAAATCTCGGAAGCTGGTTCAACGGAAAAATCAGCGAGATTGCCCTGGACAAGCCTAAGGGAATCTATCTTTCGCCATTTAAAATCGTAAGCGGAGATG